>JAYTAT010000423.1:0-10265 GCA_043737315.1 Archangium sp. | reverse complement strand
CGGGCTGACTCGCTCCACGCGGCTCATTCCAACCGTGGAGTTGGCATTTCGACCCTTCAGTCCCTTTTTACCGGCGACGGCCGCCGGCTACGACACGTTCATCTCGTAAGACCGGGTCTGAAATTGTTTCGATCTCGGTGCAGAACTTCGAGGTGTTGTTGCGCGAGCTCGGGCGTCGCTCGCTTCGTTGACCCAGAAGCGACCCCACTTGTTACGGAACTGACAATCGACGCACCAATTTGCGCCTGGCCGTACGGCGCATCGTGAAGTTCGACGTCGATTGATAGATGCGCAACAGAAGTGGTCACATGAACATCTGCGGCAGAAATCGAGAGGCCTGAGGGTGATGAGCAACGCCTCGATGACCTTCGACACCACGCGCTTCTAGGCCAGGCCGTAAACACGCGTTCCCAGTGGCGTGAGCCCGGCATCAACTGACGGCGCGACTCATCCGTCGGACTGAAAGACACCTTCATCCTGATTGAGGTCGGCGCGCACCCACGCGCTAATTACGACCCTTTGCGGGTGGCCATCGGGTTGCACAGAGTGGGCCCGGCCGAAACACATCCCTCAAAGGAATCCATGTCTCGTTTGATCAAGTGCATTGCGCCCGCGCTCTTCGCGCTGGCAATGGTGGGCTGCGGCCCCGTCGAAGTTCGAATCGGTAAAGAACAAGGCGCCAAGCCGCTCAATGGCGCGCTGGTCGCCAAGGTGCCCACCACCACGTTCCAGTGCGGTGACGTCATCACCGCGATGGACACCTCGCAGACGTACACGGTGGTCTCGCGCGCCGTCAGCGGCGGCTGCGAGTTCACCTTCGATCAAGACGTCGAGGTGGTCAGCCTCGCCGACTACGACGCGATCAAGGAGTTCAAGGCGGCGGTGAAGTTCATCCACAGGGTCGAGGTCAAGTTGGGCCGCCTGGAGTTCTTCGACGACCAGGGCGTGAAGTTCGACCCTGAGACGCGCATTCGCGATCTGGAGATGAAGATCAACGGTGAGGTGGTGCTGGACACCGGCGCGCTGAAGAACCTGCCCAAGATCATGACCCTTCAGGGCGACGGCCTGCGGGTGATCAAGGCCGCGATCAAGGCGCGCCAGGCGTGCAGCGTGCGCGTGACGGCCAGGGTGACCATCCTCGACAGCGCCACCAAGACCGGCGTGCGTTGTGAGTACGACTCGCAGCCCACATACATCGGCAGCAGCGACGAGATCTAAGCTTTCACTGTCTTCATCGTTGGATCGCAGAGCGTCTCGATGAAGGGGATCGCCGGGTAGCGCTTACCGGCGATCTCCTCTCGAGGGTCGAACACGAAGCCGTGCAAGCCCCCTGCCTGCTTCGCCGGATCCCGGCTGTTCAGCTCACTGTTCACGGGCGAGCTCCGGGGCGTACCTCCTTTCCTGACGCATTCGATCGCCCCGTGCGGCGTTGTGCCGCGGTCAGAGGGTCGCGGTGAAAGGAACGATTGTGAGGAACGAAAAGGTCGTACTCGAAGTGAAGAACCCCAACTTTTCCTTGAAGCCCACGCCCACGTCGATGGACGCGCCGCTGCGAGGTGAAGAGGACATTGAAGTGCACCGCCGTCTTTACTGCGGGCACTACGGCAATTGTCTTGATGTCTCGGTGCGTGAAGGCTGGGCCGGTTTCACCTGCATGCATTGCCCCCTGCGCGACCTCGCTGGCCATGGGCCGGGCAGCGAACCCTTTGCGCGTGAAAAGAGAAACTCGTCGGCTGAGTAGGCGAACGGCATCGTCCTTGCTCACTTCTCCTTCAAGGAGACCGGCATGGCCACGACCTTGTCTTCATCGCGCGCGGCTCGTTCTCCGGCCCTCCAACCCCCGGTGCGATTCCAATGCTCTCAATTCTGCTCACTGGTCTTCTCTTCGCCTCGCCGTCACCGCCCGCTCCCTCACGCCGGATCACCGACGAAGAACAGCTGCTCTCACCGAGGGTGCGCCCTTTGCTCGAGCGTCGGCTGCAGAACCACGAACACGCCACGGGCAACGAGGTGCTGGTGTGGATCGGCAAAAGCACCAACGGAGAACCGATCGAGGCGTTCACGCAGCGCGCCTTTGGGTTGTGGGAACCCGGGCGATCGCGGCTGGACAACGGCGTGGTGCTGTTCGTCTTCACCGATGATCAACGCGTGCGCATGGAGGTGGGCGCCAACCTGCAACATGTGCTGACTCCCGAAGTGCGGCAGCGCATTCTCGATCAACGCGTGGCTCCGCTTTTGAGAGCAGGCCAGCCTGATGTCGCCATTTCCGGCGGCATCGACGCCCTGTTCAAGGAACTGACCGGTGCCCCCCTGAAGGCCCCGCCTTCCGTCGATGCGCTCTCGGTCTCTCAATGGTTCACGCTCGCGGCCATGCTCCTGGGTTTCTCGGCGCTTCTGCTCATCGCCAGGCCAGAGCTCCCTCGCAGCCTGCTGCAGTTCCTGCGTCGCAGGGGCCGCGACCGGCACGGCGAGCTCGTCCCCTGATCAGCCAGCAGGGTTGCGAATTCATCTCACCCTACTTCCAGCGATTGCTCCCAACTGGCGCTGCTCCGATTCTGCCGGCTCGCGCACCGGGGGAATCGACGATGAACTTCGAGCAGATGTCGAAAGAAGAACTGGTCGAGCGGCTCAAGCTGCTCAAAGGCGTGATTGGCAACGGCACCCACCACGCAAGACCCGAAGGCCCTGACGCTGCCGGCGAATACAAGCCGGAGACCGCCCAACACCGCCTGCTCACCTCGCTCCAGGTACATGAGGTCGAGCTCGAGCTGCAGAACCGCGGCCTCAAAGAAATGCAGCGCACGCAAGAAGAGTCGCGCGCCCGCTCTGCCGAGCTCTTCGACTGCGCGCCTCTGCCCTGTTTCACCTTCGATGAGAACGGCTGCGTACTCGAGGTGAACGTCGCAGGCGCGGCCCTGGTCAGCAGCGATCGCAGCCACCTCATCGGAGCGCCCTTCGCCTCGTTGGTGCACCTCGACGAAGCCACGGGCTTCTGGTCACACCTGCGCGAGTGCGCCGAGTCGCGTTCGACCAGCAAGAGCGAACTCTCATTCTCCACGCCCGAGGGAGGGCGCGTCGCCCTGCAGGCCTTGAGCACGCCGGTACTCAGCGCGGCCGGCCGGGTGGTCGCCTTTCGAACCGCCTTCACCGACATCACCGCGCACCGCCAAGCCGAGAGCGACGAGCGTGAAGCGCGCAATGCAGAAGAGCAGCTGCGCGCCCAGCTCGAAGCAGTCGATGACGCTGCCTTGCGCGTCACGCACGCCCTGGCCACGCCGCACGAGCCGACCGAAGCGGTGCTGCAAACCATCACTGAGCAGGCCACGCTGCTCACCCGGGCCGACTACGGCGCGCTGGCGCTGGGCGACCGGCTCATCGTGGTGCCGCCCTGCCCCGGCCTCGAAGGGTTGCTTTCGCTCGCAGGTGACCTCGAAGGCCGCCGTCGCCTCTCTGGGTTGCCCTTCACCGATCCACCGCTGGTCAGCCTGCTGGGCGTGCCGCTCTATTTCGGTGAAGCGCGCCTGGGCACGCTCTACGTCGCCAACAAGCGTGGCCCCGGCAGCTTCACGGCTGACGATGAGCACGGCCTCGAGATGCTCGCGGAGCGCGTCTGTCACGCCATTCAGCTGGCGCGCTTGAACGATGAACAACGCAGCGATCGCGAACGGCTCCAGTTGCTCTCGGACACCAGCCGCGCCCTGGCCAGCACCCTGGATCCTGCAGAGACGCTGCAGCGGGTGGCCCGCATCGCCGTGCCGCAGTTGGCCGATTGGGTCGTGCTCCACCGCTGGGATGGCGAGCGATTGCGCTTCGCGTCGGCCGCGCACCGGGACCCCGAAGGCGAGCAGCAGCTCCACCACTTTTACGCGAAGTTCGAGCCCCTGCTGCACGGCCCCACGGGCTTGCTCGCGCAGGTGGCGAACACCCGTGCGCCAGTGCTGCTGACCGAATCGAGCCGCCTGCACCCGGTGGAAGGCGCGAGCGATGCGCCCTTCGAGACGGAACTCGCAGGCCTGGAGGTCGGCTCGTGCCTGGGTGTGCCGGTGGTGATCGGCCAGCGGTTGATGGGCACCATCTTCTTTCATTTCGGAACCTCGAGCCGCAAGTACGACGCGCGTGACGTGTCGCTCGCACAAGAGCTGGCTTTTCGCACCGCGCTCGCGCTCGACAACGCGCGGCTCTACCAGGAGGCACAGGCCGCGGTGCGATCGCGCGACAATGTGATGGCCATCGTCTCGCACGATCTGCGCAACCCGCTCAACGCCATCGCGCTCAACTTGAGCCTGCTCACGCGCCCGTCGGGCGACGAACGTGAAGGCATCGACCGCAGAAGAGGCCGCAGCCAGCTGGAGTCCATCAAGCGCTCCGTGCAGCGCGTTGGCCGCATGGTGGAGGACCTGCTCGCTGCCTCGACCATCCAGGCCGGGCATTTCGCGGTGCGGGCGTGCCCCGAGTCGCTCGATGTGCTGCTGGGCGACCTGGTACAGACTCTCGAACCCATGGCCACGGATCAAGGCACCACGCTGGTGACCGACTTTCCGCCCGGGTTACCCGCCGTCATGTGCGATCGGGATCGCGTGCTGCAGGTGTTCGGCAACCTCTGTGGCAACGCGATGCGCGTCACCCCTCGGGGTGGCTCGATTCGGGTCAACGCCTTGCGCGACGGCGCCTTCATCTGTTTTCAGGTCTCCGATACGGGGCCTGGCATTCCGGCCGCGCAGCTCGCCTCGGTGTTCGATCGCTACTGGCAGGCGGCCCCGGGCAGCTCCTCGGGCGCAGGCCTGGGGCTGTTCATCGTCAAGGGCATCATCGAGGCGCACGGCGGGAAGGTGTGGGCCGACAGCCCCGCAAACCAAGGCGCCAGCTTCTTCTTCACGCTTCCGGTTGCGCCCTGAGCGCTGAGTTCGCCTGAACCTTCGGTAGCGCGCCGCGCGAGGGCGAGCGTCTCGCAGATGGAGTCCTGCCGCGGGCCTGCGTGCTGCTCGACCGATACGACCCACTGCCCTCTCATCTCGGGGATGACGGTGTTTCGCATCGGTTGGCCTCGGTGGTGTGCGAGGGCAGCAGGCTGCAAGCGCCCCACCGCGTGGCTTCCGCTCGGCAAGAACCCGTTTCCGGCGAAACGTGCGCAATGCTTTCTGCGGCACGAGCAGCGCTTGCGGACGAGCGCCCGGGTGTCCGCTTGCGCGTACGGCTGGCACCCGAGATACGACTTGTTCTCCCGGGGGAGCGCGGTGCGGCTCTGGCTCCTTCGTGAAAAGGCCCGCCTCCGACAAAGGAGCTTAAGCCCAATGGACATCTTGATGGTGGTCGCGCAGCAGGACTTTCGTGACGAGGAGTTCACCGAAACCCCGGCACGTGCTCGAAGCAGCAGGACACCGCGTGGTGATTTGCAGCAAAGAAGCCGGCGCCTGCACGAGCGTGAAGGGCTCGACCCTCATCGCTTCGGTCGCCCTGGCGATGTGCGGGTCGATCGTTTCGACGGCGCTGTCTTCGTGGGCGGGGAGGGCGCACGCACCCTCTTCGACGACCTGGGCGGCGCATCGCATCGCGGTCGAGATGAGCCGCGCGAGCAAGGTGCTGGGCGCTACCTGCATCGCTCCGGTCATCCTCGCGCGCGCCGGCGTGCTGGTCGGCCGCAGGCCCACACGAGCTTGCCGTCGATGACCACCTCGCGGTGACGGGCCAGGCGTGTCGCGCGCTCAGTGACTCGAGCTCGTGACCGCCAGCGGGCCCAGCGACGCGAGGGCGTTCGGCGCTGCCTTGGTGCAGGTGCTCATGCTGCAACGAGGCCGCCTGCAGCCGCCCGCCTCCCGAGGTTCCCTCTGTTGTCGGGCGAGGGTGAGGCTCTTGAAGGTCGCCGCCTCACTGCCGAACCAGCGACACCGACTCCCGGCGAGTGACCTCTTTGAGCAACTTCCCGGTGCGAGCGGCCGACCGTTCACATTGCGCGATGTCAGAAAGACTGATCACCCCCAGCAACGAGCCATCGCTCGCCTTGACCAGCGCGCGCGCCTTCTTCTCGTGCGCCATGCGCAGCTCGAGCTCGTGGAGATCGTCATCGGGCCCACACGAAAAGAAGGGGCCCGTGCTCATCACCTCGCTGACCTTCGTCGAGAGCTCGAGCTGCTCTGCGAGCACCCGCACCGCGAGATCACGGTCGGTGACCACCCCCACCACGTTGAGCTGCGCATCGAGCACCGGCACGAAGCCGAGCTGCTCGTCGCGCATCAGCTGCGCACACTCGGCCACCGTGGTGCTCTCATCGCACTTGAAAACCAGCGACAACATGACGTCTTCACATTTCATGGCTCTTCTCCGGGTTTGGTTCGCGGCATGCCGTGCAAACCGCACGCCCTTCAAGGCGCTGGAGCGTGAGCTGCCCTGTGAAGGGACCGAAAGCGTGCCCCACTACCCCTGGCTGCCCGGCTCGTTCCCCGAGATCGAAGCGACCCGGTAGATGGCCTGGGCCAGGCGCGAGGCATCGACGGGCTTCTGAAGAAAGAGCGCGTTGCCCAGGTGGGCGACCCGGTTGCGCAGCTCCGACGAGCCTTCCCCCGTCACCACGAAGATGGGCGCACTCAGACCGCGGGCCCGCGCACGCTCCAGCCCGTCCAGCCCAGAACGTCCGGGCATGTTGAGGTCGGCGATGATGACGTCGGCCGCGCGCGGCCCGGCCCACTCGAAGAAGTCGAGCAACTCGGCGCCATCCTCGAAGGACAACACCTCGAACCCCTCTTCGATGAGTGCCATTTCCAGCGCGCACCGCTGCTCATCATCATCTTCCGCCAGGGCGACCCGGAGGCGGCGTGGCTCGATGGCCGGCCCGTCTTCACGCATCGTTGCGAGCGGTGCATCACGCATGCCCTTCCATTGAAGCGGGGAACACGAAGGGGAAAGGGCTTCAACAGGGCGCTGGACTGACAGGGCTTGCGTCGCACGCTGCAACGCTTGCCTCAGCTCACGGGCGAAAATTCGAGGTAGCCCGAAGTGCACAGGCTGGTGGCGAGCGTGACCTCGTTCAAGTCGAGGGGTTCTCGCCACGAGGACGCTTCGCGGTTCGTTGCGTCGAGCCAGAACGCGTCGATCTCTGCACCCAGCCGCAGGGCAGGGCTGAGCGCCTTGAGAAGCGCGGCCGTGTCGCGTGACGCTCGCCGCGCCGAGAGCCGCTCCAGCGCGTGAAGCCCGATGGAAAGGCCCAGCTCCCGAAACGGCAGGCGTGAGAGCGCAGGCCGGCTCAGCCCGTTGTGCTGGGCAAAGCCCGCGAGCCCCTCGAGCGCCGAAGAGAGCAGGGCGGGGAGCAACTTTGGTTCGAACCGGGCGCCCGCCTCCTGCAGCTGGGCGACGCGCCACGCGTGGGTGAGCAGGCTGCCCAGCTCGAGCGGGTCGTGCGTCGTCGTGGCCTGCGCGAGGGCCTCGAAGCCCGCACGTTCTTCGGTCAGTGAGGGGCCTTCGGTGCCCGCGTGCAGCGCAGCGGCGGTCGCCTGCAGCTGCACGCAGGTGATGAGCCCGGCGAGTGCATCGCTGTGCCCCATCGTCTCGACCAGGGGGCGTGAGAGATCGATGCTCATCTTCCACACCAGCGCAGGGGTGCCGGTGTGGCCGGGCTGCACACTGAACGCGGCCCAGGCCACCGCTGCCAGCTCGCGCGCCCAGGTGTTGTAGCGGGGCTCGTGCGTGTGCCGGGCGAGCTGGTCGAGCGCGTGCATCCAGCGCGTGAGGTCGTGAAGGTACTGCCCATCACGCTCCCACTCGAGCAGCTCATCGAGCGCGTCATCGCACCTGCGCTCAGGCAGCGGTTTGCCGATGCGCAAGCCCCCCCACGTGGGGTGGGCGCTCGCGCCGCGCTCCGACAAGCCGCTGAGCCACCCTGCCCGCAAATCATCTTCACGGTGGCGGCCCAGGGTCGAATGCACCGCGTTGACCAGCTGCGTGGCCAGCTCGAGGTAGTGCGCTTGACCGCTCTCCCGGGCCAGCGAGAGCAGGGTGCACACCGCCAGGGCGTCGGTGAAGAGGTGGCGCTGATTCGGCGCACCGGAAAGCAGGCCCGTGCGCCGAGCCCAGCGTTGCATCAGCTGCGCTGCGCGTTGCGTGCGGAGCTCCAGACCCGTGCGGTGCGCGCAGGAGACGACCGAGTTCATTTCCCTGCCCTCGTGCATTTCATGAGCCACCAGGCCTGCGCGCGCGAAGGCTGCGTGACGCGCACGCGAATCGGCGCGTGATGACTCGAACGGGGCATGTGACATGCATCGTTCGGGCAGGATGGAAACTCTTCAGCGTAACGATGGCCTCGAGAAACTCATCCGCGAGGTGCACGAGCCCATCGATGGCATCGAGACCGCGGACGTCAGTGGTTTTCTCGAGCGGGCGGGCGATGCGAAGGTGGTGCTGTTCGGCGCAGCCACGCACGGCACGTCGGAATTCTATCGTTGGCGCGCACGGCTGACGCGTGAGCTCGTCAAGCACCACGGCTTCACCATCATCGCGGCCGAAGCAGACTGGCCTGACGCCGCGCGCGTCGATCGCCACGTGCGCCACCTGCCGAAAGATCCGCGCACCTGGAAGGCCTTCGAGCGTTTCCCGCAATGGTTGTGGCGCAACTACGAGACCGTCGACCTGATGGAATGGTTGCGCGCTCACAACGCTGAAGTGCGCGCCCCCTCTCAGCGCACCGGCTTCTTCGGGCTCGATCTCTACAGCCAGTTCATCTCGGCCTCCGAGGTCATCGACGCGCTGGAAAGGTTGGACCCCGCCGCCGGCGAGGTCGCGCGCACCCGGTATGGGTTGCTCACGCAGTGGCAGTTCGACCCCGCAGCGTACGGCCACGCGCCGCTCACCCGGCAGTACGAAGAGGCCGAGGGCGCGGTGGTCAAGCAACTGGAAGACCTGCTCGAGCGCCGCATCGAATACGGCCGGCACGATCGCGATCGCTACTTCGATGCGGTGTGCAACGCACGCGTGGTGGCCAACGCCGAGCGCTACTACCGCGTGATGTTTTACGGCTCGGTCGAGTCGTGGAACCTGCGCGAGCAGCACATGTTCGACACCCTGCAGGCGCTGCTGCACGCGGGGGGTTCGCAGTCGCGGGCCATCGTGTGGGCGCACAACTCGCACGTGGGTGACGCGGCCGCCACCGAGCACATCGCGCGCGGCGAGCTCAACCTGGGCCACCTGTGCCGGCGGCACTACGGCGCGAAGTCTTACAGCGTGGGCTTCGGCACCCACTCAGGGTCGGTGCTCGCCGCGAAGGCGTGGGGCGAAGACGTTGAGAAGATGCGCATCAAACCTTCCCAGCCGGGCAGCTACGAGGCGTTGTTCCACGCGACGGGCACGCCGGCGTTCATGCTGCCGCTGCGTTCACCCCGGCGCCTGTCGCTGCGTGAAGAGCTGATGCCCCGCCGCCTCGAGCGCGCGATCGGCGTGGTGTACCGGCCCGCGGCTGAGCTCATGAGCCACTACTTCGAGGCGAGCCTCGCGCTGCAGTTCGATGAGTACGTGTGGTTCGACGAGACGAAGGCGCTCAGCCCGCTGCTCGAGCAGCCGGCGTTCGACCAGGTGCCCGATACCTGGCCCTTCGGCACCTGAAAGCAAAACCGCGTCGCGATGCCCCCCCGGACATCGCGACGCGTTTTCACTTCAAGCACGCTGCTTCAAACCCAATCAGGCAAAGCGAACACGGGGTCGAGCCAGTGCGTGAACCACGCCGCGCTGACCGTGGTGACCCGATCGAGCGCTTCACCTTCGAGGAACGAGCCCCCCGCCGAGGGCACCACGTCGAGCCGGCGGTGCGGTGACAGGCCACATGCCGCGCGATTGGCCGCCAGCTCGTGCGGGTCATTGCCATTGACGATGAACAACGAAGGCACCCGCGTGAGCAGCAACGACGCGCCTGCGTAGTCAGGCCGGCCGCCGCGCGAGACCAGCGCGAGCACCTGGGTGGGCTCGATGGCCGTGGCCACCAGCGCCGCTGCCGCACCGTTGCCCACGCCGAAGTAGCCCAGCGGCAACGTGTCAGCGCCGCCGGTGGTGCTCAGCCAACGTGCCGCGCACAGGAGCCTGTCGGCCAGCAAGGGAATGTCGCCGTGCGCGCCTTCACGCACTTCGTCTTCTTCTTCGGTGAGCAGATCGATGAGCAGGGTGGTGAACCCCGCCCGGGCCAGGCTGCCGGCCACGAACCGTTCTCGCCGCGACAGCCGGCTGATGCCGCTGGGCTGCGCGATGATCACCGCCGCGCGCGGCCTGGGCGGAACGTACAGCAGCCCGCC
>JAYTAT010000422.1:0-1584 GCA_043737315.1 Archangium sp. | reverse complement strand
ACAGTGGGCCTGCTGCAGGTGGCACCGTGGTGGCGCTCGCCGGCGCGTCGATCCCCGCGGGCATCGACCTGAACGTGGGCACCTTTGCGGCGGCCGCGATCGTGGTGACCAACGAAAACACAGTGCAGCTCACCACGCCCACCGGCAGCGGCGGCGCTCCCAGCGACGTGTGGATCCGCGAGACCGCCGACGTCGAGAACGAGGCCGTGCTGGTGGGCGGGTTCACCTTCTTCGAGCCGCTCTCCATCGGCCGGGTGCAGCCCGAGCGGGGCGCCATCGCGGGCAACACGTTGGTCACGGTGCTCGGCTCGGGCTTTGGCGATTCGATGACCGTGAAGTTCGGCCCGAACAACGCGAAGGACCTCAAGTTCGTCGACAGTCACACCATCACCTGCCGCACGCCCAAGGGCTCGGTCGGCGTGGTGGACGTGCGCATCGAACGGCTCGCCGAGAACGACACGCTGCCCGGCGGCTTCTCGTACTTCGATCCGCGCAGCATCTCGGGGGGGCTCTCGGGAGGCCCGTTGGTGGGCACGCTCAACATCACGGTGCTCGATTCCACCCGGGGCTCCTACGGCGCGCCGGTGCCGGGTGCGACGGTGCTCCTGGGCCTCGACCCGACCACGCCGTTCCAGGGCACGACTGATCAGCGCGGGCAGATCACCTTCTCTGATCCCTCGCTGGTGAAGGCTGAGACCATCACGGTGTTCAAGAACTTCTACGAGTCGGCCACGGTGACCGGCGTGAACGCAGAGAACCTCACGGTCTTCATCGCGCGCACGGGCGGTGGTGAGCCGGGCTCGGGCCAGCCGCCCCCCGGTGTGCCTCCCTCGACGATCGCGGGCCGGGTCACTGGCTTCAAGTCGCCGCGGCCGCTGGTGAGCGGAGAGACGCTCGAGGCGCGGGTGTTCGTCGCGCAGACGTCGCTCTACTCCGGGCCGCCCTTCATCAACCAGCTCAGGGATAAGTCGGGCGAGAAGTGGCGCATCGTCACTGACGGAGCGGACTACCTCGTCTACACGGGCGCAGGCCTCAGGGCGGTCTACGCGATCCTCGGCATTGCCAACGCGAGCAACCAGTCGTTCACGCCGATCGCCATGGGCATCAAGCGCGGCGTCACGACGTCACCGGACAACCCGGCCACGGGCAAAGACATCATCATCGACATCCAGCTCGACGTTGCCGTGCCCGTCACCATTGATTCGCCACTCACCTTTCAGGGCCCGTTGGGGCCCGAGCCGGGGTTCAACAGGCTCTACTCGTGGCTCGAGCTCGGCGCGGAAGGCTTTGTGCCCAATCCCAACAACTGGAACACGGGCACCTCGCTGCGCACGTCCGTTTCATCCGCCAGCGCGAACATTACTTTCCCCAGCTTTCCGCGGCTCGATGGGAGCAACTTCATTTTCCTCAACGAGTCGGCTGGCTCGGGCAGCTACCCCGTGAGCTATTACTTCCGTCGGCAGCCCGGTGACCTCACCCAGGGTGTGACGATCGGGCCGATGTTGCCCGCCCCGAACATCACGCAGCCCGCGCTCACCTTCACGGGAACCATTTCGTGGACGACGGCGCCCGGGCCGGTGCCGA
>JAYTAT010000421.1:0-4196 GCA_043737315.1 Archangium sp. | reverse complement strand
CCCGTCGTCGTCGCGCCCGAGCCTGCTCTTCAGTCGTGGGACGCTCCGGTGGAAGTCGCTGCTCCTGAAGCTTCGTCCTTCGTCGCGCCCGAGCCTGTTCTTCAGTCGTGGGACGCTCCGGTGGAAGTCGCTGCTCCTGAAGCTTTCCCCGTCGTCGTCGCGCCCGAGCCTTCGGTTCAACCTGCCATCGACATCGCGGCGCCTGCCGCTCCTGTTCAGCACTGGAACGATTCTCCCGTCGAGGCCCCTCACCCGGCTTTCGCAGGGCAAGGGATTGAGATTGACAGGATGGCTCAGGCCATCGCTGCCGAACCCGCGCCGTCGTCGTCTTCCTCGTGGGATGACGTGCCGATCGTCGGCGACGGTTCTTCTGCGACCATCGCGGGATTGCCCGAGGAGATGATCCTCGAGGCGACGCTCGAGCCGGTCGAAGCAGAAGGGGCCCCCGTCTCGCCCGCGAGCAGTGGTTCGGCCTTCGACATGCTGGCGATGACCCCGGAGTCAGCGCCTCGTATTCCGACCTTCGCCCGGCAAGCGCCGCCGCCGCCCGCGGCGACTTGGGCTGAACCCGCACCGGTCGAAATGAAGGCCGACAGCTCGGTCTTCGGCGCCGCGTGGGACAACGGGGAGGCCGACCCCGAGCTCGCGGGCTCGCCTTCCGACACCGTCGAGCTCGCGTCACCCGCCGAATTTCTGACCGGCGTCGCGGCCTCCGAAGAGGTCCCGCTGGAAACAGACCTCGGTGAGTTCGTGGTCGAGTCGGCCTCGGCCGCAGCGCTCGCCACCAACGTGAAGGAGACGGGCCCGTCTTCGATCGACGACGGCAAGCTCGAACTCGCGCCCAACTCTGACTTCATCGACCACTCTCAGCTCACCGGTACCGGCGAGTCGTGGTCTGACGACCGCAGCTCGCTGTCACTCGAAGGCGATGACGACGGCGACGTGATTCAAGGCATGGTCCTCGAAGAAGACGATCCCGTGCCCGCGCCCGAGCCCACCGATTCGTGGGGCGTGGCCGTCTCGCAGCCCTCGCCGGTGCCCGCGCCGCCGCCCGTCGCCGTGCGTCCGCCGCCCCCGCCGCCTGCACCTCCGCCCGCTCGCTCGGTGCCGCCCCTGAGTGCCGCGGCGCCCTCTGCCTCGGTCTTGCAGTCGCGCGTGCAGTCAGCCGTGCCGGTCGCAGGCCCTGGCACCTCGGGAGGAACGGCGGGGGTTCTTTCAGGCGCCCACGCGGAGCCGGTGTTCGTGCCCGGTGAACATCGGGTCATCCTTCACACGGTCGAAGGCCAGGTGAAGCGCGGCGCGATCAAAGACGCCAAGCTCGGCGAGCCGCTGCTGCTGCTGCACCTCGCCACCAGCGGCACCGAGTCGTTGCCTCGCGAGCGCGTCAAGGCGCTCTTCTTCATGCTCGCCCCCGGCGCGCGCGCGCCCTCGACCGAGGGCAACAAGGTGCGGGTCACCTTCAAAGATGGCCGCCAGGTCGCGGGCTTCTCGCGCGATCACAAAGGCGCCACCTCGGGTTTCTTCGTGGTGCCGGCCGACAACCGCACCAATACCGAGCGAATCTTCATTTTCCGCCACGCGGTGCAGAGCATTTCCGTCGACAGCTGAGCGCTTCGCCGCTGTGCGCTCAGGCTCAAAGGCGTAACCCGGGCGACCACTTTCGGCGGTTGGATTGACAAGAGGTGGGCACATCGCGCACCTTCCTGCCCGTAAGCGCTGACTTTGGCCGGAGGTCGCATGCCGAGTGGGAATCAAGGTCGGGACAAACGCACGTTCCCGCGAATTGAAGTCGCGCTCACGGCTCATTGCCGCATCGGCAACCGCTTCGTGCGCGACGCCATTGCTGACCTGTCAGAAGGCGGGCTGTACCTGAAGACCAAAGAGCCTGCGCGCGCGGGAACTCCGGTGCGGGTGGCCCTGGCGCTCCCCTTTCCCGATGGCCCTCGCTACTGCACCCTGGTCGGCAGCGTCGCGCGCATCGACCGCGATACGAAGGGCCACTCGAAGGGCCTGGGCGTCAGCTTCGAAGGCATCGAGACGAACGTTCGTGATCGCGAAGCGCTCAAGGTCTTTCTCTCGAAAGACGCGGCCTGATTTCGGGGTCGCTGAAGCCCGCTGGGGCTTCACGCTTCGCGCGCTTCGAGGATCTGCACACCCAACATCGCGGCAAGGAACGCTTTGACCTGGTGCTCGGGCTTGCCGGCCATCGCCAAAAGTTCAGCGTTGGTTCGGGTGCCGTCGACGCGGGGCAGCAGCTGTGCCTCCCACTTTTCCAGCTCGAGTTCGTGCAGCTGATACGCCGGCTGCTGGCTGGGAATGAGGCGATCTTCGGGGCGCACGATGCGGGTCAGGCGATCGGGCTTGTAGAGCTTCTTGACGCCGCGAATCGTGAGGTTGCCGGGGAAGAGATCGAGCTTGATGCTCTCTGCGCGCGCCTTCTCGCGGAACGCGACGGTGAACTGCCCCTCTTCCCAACCGAAGAGGCTGTAGATGATCGACTTGACCTGCTGGCCTACGTAATAGAGCCGCTCGGTGTCCTTGAGCAGGCCGCGCTCCACGAGGATGTCGCCTGTGCGGCGTTTGCTCTGGGCGGCCACCACCGCGGCGTCCTGCAGCTGATCGGGTTTGATTTTCCCGACGCGCACGAGGAACTGGCCGAAACGATCCGCTGCGAGGTTGCTCAGCGCGAAGACAGGCTGACCGCCTTCGAAATAGACGACCTTCTTCACCTTGCCCTTCTGCACGTAGAGCTCGCCGGTTTCCCGCGAGAGGTAGAAGGCGCTGATGAGCCCTGGCAGGTTGTCGCGCAGCTCGCCCTGACGGGACAGCCGCTTGGGATCGAGCTCCTGGCTGGGTGCGCTGGTCGGTGGAGGGCGCGTGCCAGAGACGGGCCCGGCGATGTGTTTTGCCGCGGTGAGCTTTTCGCCCTGGAGCTCAGCTGTGATGTTGCCGCCACCGGTGACGCGGATCTTCCCGGTGAGCTCCATCGCTTCACCTTCGTCGTCTACGTCGATGTCGAGCTCGACGTCGAACGGCTCATCCACCGGCTGCGTGGGAACCGCTGGGCGCGTGACGGGCGCGAGCCCCCTGACCGCCTCGAGCAGCTGCTTGGCATCGAAGGGCTTCTCGAAGAACCTGGAACCGGGGAAGCGGGTGAGCGCCTCGTTGGAGTGTTTGCTGCCCTTGAAGACGCCGCTCATGAACAACAGCGGGAGCCCGGGCTTGCCGGCGCGCAGCCCTTCGCCCACGTGGTACCCCATCATGTCGGGAAGCAGCACGTCGATGATGGCGACCGCGATGGGCTCGGTCTTGATGAGCTCGACCGCGGGTTTCCCCTTGCTGGCCCCGACGACGACGTAGCCCGCCTCTTCGAAGAGCGACGTGAGCAACGCCACCAGTTCCTTATTGTCGTCGACGACGAGAATGGTGGGCGACATGCCGTTCATTACGTTAGCCTCTGAGGCCACTGCGCCAAAGAAAACGCGTCATGCGAACCTGCCTCTTCGTACTTCTGCTGGGAGTGACTTCGCCGGGGTGGGCGCAGAATCTGCCTGACTCAGGTCTGCCCGACGGCTCGGTCGAACAGGGGAGCGCCCAGGGCATGACCGAAGAGAATGAGCCTCAAGGCGGCCCCTGTCTGGACAGCAAAGACTGCACGCAGGGGTTCGCCTGTGTGGGCGGCCGGTGCGTACCGGTCAAGCCGAAGAACGTGGGCTGCACCTCGTCGCCCGCTGCGCTGCTGGCAGCCGGCGCGTTGTTCCTCTTTCTGCGACGCCGTCGAGGCTGATGGGCCGGTTCTCGCCGTCAGCGCCGTGCTGGTCGGCGGGATCATCGTGGTGGGCATGCTCGCGATCACCAAGCCGCCTCCTCCTCGCCCCGTTGCCGTGCCCAAGCCCCGTCTGAGCCGCGAAGAAGTCTTGCGAGCCGAGGCGCACGCATCGCTTACGCAGGTTGCCCAGCCCAAGCTGCCCTCGCAACAAGGCGACTTCCCGAGAACAGTCAATCGCTCGCGGGGCATCGGGCCGATTGCCAGCCGGTGGCGGGGCGCACCATTTACCTCGTGCCCACCAGTGAGCTGCAGTCGAACGAAGCGGGGCTCGAGGTGATGGCGCTGTTGGAGCCGTTGCTGGCGGGGCATTTTCAGCTGAAGGTGAAACGGTTGCCTGCGCTCGACCGCGCGGTGGCCGGGAAGTCGG
>JAYTAT010000420.1:0-4201 GCA_043737315.1 Archangium sp. | reverse complement strand
GCGGTGCTGCTGCCTGCGCTGTCTTGACCCGAGGCGGCTTCCTGCTCCCGCTGGGCTTCGGGGGGCAGGCCCTTTTCGACCGGCACCACCCCGTCTTCGTTGGGCTTCTCGTCGAGGGTGACCGGGTTTTCTTCTGAGACCCCGCGCTGCACCTGCACTTCTTTGGGGGCGTTGGCGTCGGCCTTGCGCTTCTCTTCGGCAGCCTTTTCCTTCGCCTCCATGTCCTTCACCAGCTCTTTGGTCTTCGCGAACCCAGCGCGGTCTTTCTTGAGCGAGTCGCGGGCCCACTGCTTGGGGTCGACCCCGTTCTTCTCGAGCACCGCCTTGCTGGCGTTGGCGAGATCCTTGTCCATCTCCTTGCGATCTTCGTGGCTCAGCTCGGTCGGCTTCTTGTTGCCGTATTTCGCGGCGACGTCGGCCTGGGCCTTCTGCTCCTGGCGCTCGATGACCGCCGCCTTCTCGGGCGTGGTCGCTTCGTCGGCGACGAGGGCAAGGCACAGCGTGACGAGAGAAAGCGACATGACGACCTCCGCGAACGCCGCAACGCTAACACCGCGCAGGGCGCTGGCAGCGGGTCTTACTTCTTACAGGTGGAGCAGCCCTCGTTGAACCTGGCGCACTCTTCCTGGGCCGTGACGCAGCGCTTCTGGTACTCGGTGCGATCTGCGTTGCGGCCGGCGATTTCACAGACGGTTTCAGAGAGCTTGCAGACCTTCGACTTGAGGTCGCACGTCTCGCTGCACTCGGTGCTGGTCTTGGTGCGGTACTCCTCGAGCTGCGCCGAGAGCATGTCCATCTTCTCGTCGTCGGAGCCGCCGAGGTTCGGACCGCCGGTGTTCTTCGGGCACGCCAGCAGGAACACCGAGGCGGCGAGGGACGCGAGGAAAAGGCGGTTCATGAGCGGCGTGTAGACGCGGGCATGCCTGGGAGCAACTTCGTTGTTCAACTTCGGGCCGTTACGGAGTCGTGACGGGCGCGCTCACCGGCCGCTTCTGGGGGGGCGGCAGCGGCTTATTGCTCTCTCGCAGGTAGAAAAAAGCGGTCAGCGCGAGCACCACCACGATGGCGATGCGGCGAAACAGCTCGTCTCGATCGCGGTCGGGCGAGGCGGCGTACTCGGCAGCGCTCTTCGCCAACCGGGCCTTCAGCTCGTCGCGGTGCGCGGTGAGTTGGTCCCACAGCCGGCGGGCGTCGGCGCCTTCCCCGGTGGGGGCGTCGCCTTGAATCATGGCGGCGACCTCAAAGGGCTCGCGCCGATCGGGCACCCGCGCCTTACCGCCCGAGCTCACGTCGAGCAGAGACCGGAAGAGGAGAATCTGTGCGCGGGGCAGGTCGATGCCGTGCAGCGTGGCGAGGGCAGGGAGCTCGAGGCCTTCGAGGCTCACCCGCTTGACGATCTCCGCTGAGCGGGTCGGGGCGTCGGTGAGCAGGCGGAAAAGCGCGTCAACCTCAGACATGGGGTGGCGCAGTCCTGCCAAATTCTTGAGCGGCTGTCGTGGGTTCGTACGCTGTCGGCCCATGCGCCTCCCCTTGCTATTGGTCTGGTTTTCGTCGGCCGTCTTCGCCGCCGAGACGATGCGCATCGCGGTGGGGCCCGAATCGGCCAGGGTGATGATCGAAGGTGAGTCACTGCGCGTGGGTGCAGACGACGATGACGCGTCGTTCGAAGCGTTCGTCACCAGGCGGGTCTCGTTCGCGCTCTCTGAGGGGAAGTTGATGGTCGAGGGCTCGCCTTCCCCGGCCCGCGCGCTGCGGTTCCGCTCGGGTGAAGACGGCGGCGGCGTCATCTCGGTGAACGGCGTGCGGGTGAAGGGCGACGTGGTGGTGCTCTTCGGCAAGACGCAGCTGGCGGCGGTGAACGTGATCGGGCTCGAGGACTACCTGGTCGGCGTCATCGGCAGCGAGATGCCCAAGTCGTTCCCCACCGAGGCGCTCAAGGCCCAGGCGATCGCCGCGCGCACCTACGCGCTCAATAAGAAGCTCGAGCAATACGGCCAGCCGTACCACCTGGGCAGCTCGGTCATCAGCCAGGTCTACAAGGGCCTCGACGTCGAAGATCCCCGCACGCGTGACGCGGTGGAATCCACCCGCGGCCTGGTGATGACCTGGCAGCTGCAGCCCATCGAGGCGTACTTTCACTCGAGCTGCGGCGGCCGCACCGAGTCGGGTGGTGACGCCCTGGGGCGCGATCTTCCGTATCTGCAGGCGGTCGATTGCCCGTGCGGTCACCTGCCGACCAGCCATTGGACGCTCAACCTGAAGCAGGCGGATTTGAAGGCGCTGGGTGGAACGAAGGCGGGCGCGCTCAAGGTGCAGGGGCGGTCTTCCACCGGCCGTGCACGGCGGGTCGAGGTCGGCGCACGCAGCCTCGACGCGGTCACCTTCAGAGAGCGCATCGGGTACATGAAGTTGAAGAGCCTGCACTTCGAGATCGAGAAGTCAGGCGATGGCTGGAAGGTCGAAGGCAGCGGCTTTGGCCACGGCGCAGGGCTCTGTCAGTGGGGCGCGCGGGTCTACGCCGAGAAGGGCTGGGACTTTCGGAAGATCCTTCAGCACTACTACCCAGGCGTCGAGCTGCAGACTTTGTACGAATGAACGTGAACTGGGAACTCGCCGTGCATGATGGCTTGCCGTACCGGTTTGTACTGCCGGCAGGCTACGACCCCGACCATCAGCGCTACCCGCTCGTAGTGTCTCTGCACGGCAGCGGTGAGCGGGGCGATGACACGGTTTCGCACCTCAAGAATGGCGTCGACACGCTGGGCCACTGGCCGGTGATCGGGGTGGCGCCGCAGTGTCCTCGCGACGACACGTTCGGTGGCAGCTGGTACGGCGGTGAGTCGCGTACGCAGCGCAAGGTCGTCAGTCTGGTGCGCGAGCTGGCGGGCCGGCGGTCGGTCGATGCGCAGCGCGTCTCGCTCATCGGGTACTCGATGGGGGCGATCGGGTTGTGGGCTCTGCTCGAGCGGCATCGGGAGCTGTTCGCCGCCGCCGTGCCGATCGCCGGCGACTTGAACCCGGACTCAGCGCGCGCGCTCGTGGACTTTCCCATCTGGGCGTTTCACGGCGAGCTCGATCGACTGGTTCGCAACGACGCGATCCGCCGGGTGGCGAGCTTGATGAAGCAGCTCGGCAGTGGCGTCTTCCGGTACTCCGAGTTGCCGGGTGTCGGTCACGACTCGTGGCAAGGCGCGTTTGGAAATGCCGAGCTGATGCCGTGGTTACTTGCTCAGCGTCGGTGATCCGCTCACCGATTGAAGGCAGTCGGCTGCACCCAGTGAAAGCCCCGCGTGAGCAGCGGCTGCTGGGCGACCTCGAGCTTTTGCAGCGTCACCTCGATCGGCTCTTTCTCCCAGGTGCCGGTGAGTACGAGCGCACCGTCGCGCCTGGCCCAGAAGAGGGTCTGGTCACCGATGGTGAGCGTCTGCCCGTCTCGATGGAGCTTCGCGTAGGTCAAGTTCTCTGCGCCCCGCCTGAAGTAGGCAGCGCCGCTTCCGAACTGCACGAAGTGCCACGAGATGCCGCCCGACTGGCGGACCACTGTGTAAGAGCCGTCGATCTCGACGTCCTCGGGAAGGGGATCGTACTCAGGCATCGACAGGGTGCTTCCCAGGATCGCCACCGCAAAGAGCACGGTGAGCACCGGCATCACCAGTCGACCGTGCCCAGCGGCGTACCTGCTGGAAAAATCACGCGGCAAGGTCTGCTGGTTGGTGAACAGCACGGCCAGCAGGCGCCTGACGTCGGGTACCAGCAGCACCAGCGCGAAGACCAGCAGGTGCGTGCTCAGCAGCTTCACCGGCACGTCGAAGCAGAAGTTGAGCAACACCACGTTGGTCATCACGATCGCGCACACCAGGGCGCCCGCGGTCGTGGTGCGCCGCCACAGGAGCAGCACCGCGGCGAGCACCTCTGTCAGCCCGGCGAACCGCAAGTAGACGGAAGAAAACCCCATGAAGCGCCAAAGCAAGCCCATCGGGCTCGACTCGCCGTAAGCCTCGAAGAGCGTGTACTGATCGAGCGGCACGAACTGCTGCATCAATACCTTCGCCATGCCGTAGCTCAGCATCGTCGCGGCGAGCGAGAGCCGCAGGTAGTCGCGGGAAAAGTCGAGCACCGCTTCTTGGTTCGTGCGGCGCGTGTCGAAGGCCCAGACGAACCCGAGCAGGAGCGCCAGCGCGGTCGCGACGGCCAGGCGAAG
>JAYTAT010000419.1:0-10295 GCA_043737315.1 Archangium sp. | reverse complement strand
GACCGCTGTCGCCCTCTGATATCAGGCAGGGTGAAACTTCCATTCAGCCTGGCTCATCCCCAGGTTGCGGCGGGCACCGCCCTTCCGCGTTAGGTTGTTCGCGTTCACCCCATTGAAGGAGTTCACAATGAAGCGCATTCTTCTTTCGCTCGCCGTCGCCACGTCGCTCATCGGTTCCACCGCCGCGCTGGCTTGCGAAGGTGATGGCAAACACCAGGCGAGCCTCGAGCCCGCCAAGGCCACCGTCGCTGACGTCGCCACGTGGACCAAGTCGAAGGCGGCCACGCCGATCGACGCCAACGGCAAAGAGACCCGCTCGTCGCAGGGCGTCATTCCCGGCGCCGTGTTGCTGACCTCCAGCTCGGGCTACGCCGTCTCTGAGCTGCCGGCAGACAAGAACACCAAGCTGGTCTTCTACTGTGCCAACCAGATGTGCGGCGCCTCGCAGCAGGCCGCCAAGCGCGCCATGGAGAACGGCTACACCAACGTCGCCGTGCTCCCCGAAGGCATCGCGGGCTGGAAGCAGGCCGGTCAGCCGACCGCCAAGCCGCGCAGCTGAAAACCCGCTGACTCCCTCGCCCCTCTGGGGTGAGGGTTCGTCACTGTTCACCAATTCAGAACAATGACGTTCAGAGAATGTTGATTCTCTTGATGGTGCCCGCAGACGCACTGTGGGCTCATGAACCGAATCTTCCTGACGCTGTTCTTCGTTGCCTGTGGTCCTGAGCGCACCGTGGCGGATCAACCGCCGGTCGATGCGCCGCCCGCGGCGACGACCCAACCGCCCCTCACCGGCTTCCCCTGCGACGTACGCGAAGTGCTTCAGGCGAACTGCGCCCGCTGCCACGCCGGGGTGCAGTACGTGGCGCGCTTCACCACGCGCGACGACCTGGTGAGATTGGGGCACCCCACTTCAGGGCAGCTCGGTGCGGAGATCGCGGTGCGCATGCGCCCAGACTCCACCAAGCCGATGCCGCCCTCCGGCGTGGTGCAACAGCCGACCCTCACCGAGCGTCGGCTGATCGACAGCTGGGTGCAGTCGGGAATGCCCGCCGGCGCGTGTGGCCCCCTCACCGCAGACTGAAGCCAAAGCCCTCATTGAGCAGGACGAAGGGGTCACCTCGTGCACCGAGTGGCTGAGCTGGAAACGCTCGAGGGTGCCTCAGCCGGTCTCGGGAAAAAAATGCTGTTTTGCACAATCCAGCACAGGGGGCCTCTGCACGCGGCTTCGGGTCAGGAAACTGACCTGGAGCGACGCGCGCACATCGCGGCCGCCTCGAGCAGCGCGCAGACCATGGGCCTCGCATCAGCGCGGTCCTTTCCGGCGATGTCGTAGGCCACGCCGTGGTCGGGTGAGGTGCGGGGCACCGGGAGCCCCAGCGTCACGTTCACCGTACGCTCGAAGTCGAGCGTCTTGGTGGCCACCAGGCCCTGGTCGTGGAACATCGCCAGCGCGACGTCGTAGGGAAACTTTCGGGCGCACGCAAAGAGCCCATCGGCGGCGAACGGTCCGCTCACGTCGATGCCGCGCGCCTTCGCCTTCCGGATCGCAGGCGAAATGATTTGGTCTTCTTCGCTGCCCAGCACGCCGCCGTCACCCGCGTGGGGGTTGAGCCCGCACACCGCGATGCGCGGGCGTCGGCCCAGGGCGGGACGCAGGCATCTATCGAGCAGCTCGAGTTGCGCCACGAGCTTCGGGGTCGAGAGCGCGTCGGGCACCTCGCGAAGGGGCAGGTGATTGGTGGCGAGCGCGACCGAGAGCAGCGGGCCCTTCATCAGCATCATCACCTCGACGCCGAAGGCTTCTGCGAGCAGCTCGGTGTGGCCTGAAAACGGCACGCCGGCCCTGGTGATGGCTTCTTTCGAGACGGGCGCGGTGCAGATGCCGTCGATCTCTCCGCGCTGTGCAGCGGTGACGGCCGACCTGATGTACGCGAGCTGAGCGAGGCCCCCGGCGCGGGTCGGTTTTCCGGGACGGCGATCGGCGGCGGCGAGCTGGCTGATGACGCGGAGCTCGAGAGCGCCTGCCTTCACCGACGCGTCTCCGAACAGCACGGGGATCAACGCGCGGTTGACCCTGGGCTGCGCGAGCGCCTTGAGGGCCACCTCGGTGCCGATGCCTGAAGGATCTCCGAGGGAAATTCCGATGCGGGGGCGCGACATGGCGCCGACTGTAGCGCCCTCTCCCTGCGCAGCGGGGCGAGGGTGGGGGGCCACGGCTGAACTACTCGGCGGGCGGCTCACCGTGCTTGAGCACCTCTTCCGAACAGAACCTCCGCAGATCCGAAACCACCGCAGTGCGGCGGCTGGGGTACTCGCTGCTGAACCACTGCAGCAGTCCCGTGACTTCGGCGTTGCGATCGAGGTGACACAGGCCGGCCATGCGCACCACCCAGGCCTCGTCGCTCCAGCGGCCCGAGGGGCAATGACGCTGGTAGGCGCCCAGCAGAAAGAGTGACTCCTCAGCGCGATCCGCGTTCAGCAGGCGGCGTGCGCTGAGCGCGGCCTTCATCTCGGTCTTCACGTCGCAGTTGGCAAAGTTCGCTTCGACCTCGAGCTGGTAGGCGGCCTCGGACACCTCGGGTTCAAAAGGAGGCGAGGGCGGGGGCGGCATCAATTCGTGCTCGGGCGCTGAGGCCTGAGCCGGGGCCGCGGCCACCTGGATGGGCGGCGTGGGGGGCAGGGGCGCGCGAAGCCGGGGCTGAACAGCGGAGGCCGCGATCTCCACCACGGGCTCGGGCTCGGCGATGACCCCTCGACCGCTCTGGGCAGGAACGGTGGGCTCTTCCGGCTGAAACGGCTCGGGGTTGACCACTCGGCTTTGCGCGCGGGGAACGTGCGGGGCGTCGATGTTGATTTCGATCGCCGGCGTCGTCTTCACCGCAGTGACCGTCACCGCCGCCCCGACACCCACGGCCATCACGAACGCCACGGCCTTCGCACCCAGGCCCATCACGCTCATCCCGCCCGACATGCTCGCGCCCGTCGCCGCCTGCGCAGACGCCGCGGTCGTCACTGCAGCGATGGAAGCGGCCGGCACGACCACGCCCAACGCGCGCTCCAGATTACGACGCACCCGCGCCTCATCAGCCCTGGTGGGGTCGGTGGCCTGCAGCGCGCTCAAGGCGGCGCTCGCCTCTTTCGAGAGCGGTTTCATCGCAACTCCTCTGCTTCTCGTCTGACGAGAGCTTCGAACTGCTGCCGCGCCGAACGGAGCCGCGTGTACAGCGTGTTCAGGTTGGTTCCAGTGGCGCTCGCGACCTCGGGCACCGAATAGCCCTCGAGGTCGACCAGCAGCAACACCTCGCGCCGCTCTGGCTCCAACTTCGCCAGCAGCAACTCGACCCGACGCCCGACTTCATTTGACGCAGCCATCGTCTCTGGCCCCGGCCCGCTCATCTGCAGCTCAGGCGAAACCTCTTCGGTCGGCCGCTGCTTACGCCGCGTGTCGCTGGCCACCCGGATGGCGATGCCCAGCAGCCAGGTGCGCGCCGTCGACCGGCCTTCGAAGTCGTGCCACTTGCGCCAGGCGGTGACGAAGACCTCCTGGGTCGCGTCGTCCACCGAGCCGGGGTGGACGCCCAGCCGCTGCAACGTGCGCCACACGGCCTTGAAGTGCTCGGCATAGAGCACCCCGAAGTCCGCGGTATCGTGCGGATTGTGCGCTTGGAGCACCCGAGCTGTCGCGTTCACACACTCACCCTGGATGCTTCAGTGGCGTGGACCCACGTAATCCGTGGGGGAATTGTTCCTAAATCTTCACGTCGACGACCGCGGCGGCCCGAAGCTCTTGAACGTACTGGTCGGTGTACTTCTCGAGCTGGCCGCGGAGCATCTTGTCGCGCAGCTGCTCCTTTACTTCTTCGAAGGGGGGCGCCGAGAGCACCTTGTGCTCCTCGACCTTGAGCACGTGCCAGCCGAACTTGGTGCGAATGGGATCCGAGATGCCGCCCACGGGCAGGGTGAACGCCGCCTTCTCGAACTCCGCCACCATCACGCCGCGCTTGAAGAAGCCCAGGTCACCACCATCGGCCGCCGAAGGGCCTTCGCTCTTCTTCTTGGCGAGCTCTGCGAAGTTGGTGCCGGGCTTGCGCGCTTCTTCCATCAACAGGGTGGCCTTCAGCCGGGACACTTCGATCTGCTCAGGCGTGGCCTTGGGCGCGACCTGCACCAGCAGGTGGCGGGCGTGCACTTCGAACTCGTTCGACTCGTCGTGGGCCCAGCGCGCGTAGTCGGCCTTCAGATCTTCATCTGAGATCTTCACCTTGCTGCGCACCTTCAGGTTCACCAGCTTGAGGCGCGCGAGGTGCTTGCGCATGAAGGCCTTGTAGCTGGTGAGCGTGTAGCCTTCTTGCGCGAGCAGCCCCTCGAACTGCTCCGAGGTGATGTTGTTCTGCTTCTTCACGTCATCCATGCCCATCTCGATCTCGGAGTCAGCGACCTCGATGTTCAGTTCGCGCACCTGGCTCTCCATCAGCCTCTCGCCGATCAGCAACTCGAGGCCGCGTTTGACCAGCACGGTGCGGTTTTCGGCGCGTTTGGTGGCGTCGGGCTCGTTGCGCAGCCGCTGGGCGTCGGGGGCGATGCGCGTCTCCACTTCGGAGAGCGTGATGATGTCGTTGTTCACGACGGCCGCGACGCGGTCGATGAGCTCGGCCCGCGAGACGAGGGCAGACGAGGCGATGAGGGTGATCAGGAGGCGATTCACGAAGCGAGCCTTACCATGGAAGAACCGTCGGGAGCGGCCAACGATTCCGCATGATTATGAGAGCCCTTCTCGAAAGAGGGGGATTGGCTCAGGGCTCGACGGATTGACCCGGGGCGGCGCGACCGGAGACCAGCGAGAGCGACTCGTCGTTGATCACGATCGCCGCTTTGGCTCGGAGGGCAGCGACGTAGGCCCGCTGCGCATCGCCGCGCAATGAAGAGAGCATTCGCTCTTCGATGAGCGACCTCACCTCACCCAGCTCACGCTTGCGGCCCGGCTTCTTCTCCAACACCCGGAAGAGATGAAAGCCGTACTCGGTCGACACCACCTCACTCGTGCCACCCACGTTCAGCTTGAAGACCACCTCGTCGAACGTCGGCGGCATGGTGCCCCGCGCGAAGAAGCCCAGGTCTCCACCCACGCGGGCGTCGGGTGACAACGAGTAGCGCCGCGCGAGATCGGGGAACTTCTTTCCCTGCCAGAGTTGCTGCTGCACGCGCTTGGCTTCATCGAGACCTTTGACCACGATCTGCTGCGCGTGCACCTGCTCGGGCTCGGTGAAGTCGGCCTGGTGCTCTTCGTAGTAGAGCCGAATCTGATCTTCCGTCACCCCCACACGCGCGTGCACTTCAGAGGTGAGCAGCTTCTCGATGGTGAGCTGCTCACGCGTGCTGCGCGTCAACGCGGCCCGTGACGTCTGGCTCTTGGCCAACGCTTCGTCGAAGGTGCCCGCGGGGTATTCAGAGGACAACGCCAACACGCGGCGATCGACTTCTTCGGCGGTCACCGTCACGCCCGCGGCTGCCGCGGCCTGGAGCAGCAGCGCGCGATCGACCAACGTCTCCACCAGCGCCTGCTTGTACGGCTCGACCTGCTCCGGCGTGCGGGGGCCGTTGCCTTCCATCGCTTGCGCCTCGCGCGAGAGCAGCCGCTCGAAGTCGACGCGTTTGATCACCTCGCCGTTCACCGTGGCGACCACCGCCGGATCCTGGCGGGGCTTCTGCTGCTGCGTGCAAGCGGTCAGCACCAACAGGCAGGCGAGAGAAAAGGTGCGAACCATCGTGTTCAGCCGCGTAGCACCGGGGGACTACTTCGTCGACGGCGGTGCGGGAATGAACCCCGGCGCAGGCGAGCTGGGGGCGATCGCGGGCGCCTTCGGGTCCACCACCATCGCAGCCAGGGAAGATTCGTTGAGCTCGAGGTGCGCGTCTTTCTTGAGCTTGTCCATCAAGGCGCGGAAACGCTCCTGCTTCGACTCGTTGGCCAGCAGCTGCTGGATGCTCGGTTTGGCCTGGGCCACCGAGAGGTTGAGCGCGAGCTGACGGCCTTGAAGCTTCACGATGTGCAGCGCCTTGGGCGTCTCGATGAGCCCCGGTGCGAGGTCACCCACGCGCACCAGGGCGGCGGTGGCGGTGGCGAGCTCGGGGCCGTACTGCGTGCTCAGCTCTTCGTCAGACAGGAAGCGCATGTCGCCATCGAGCTCGCGGGTGCGCTCGTCGTTGCTGCGCTCGCGCGCCAGCTTGCCGAAACCCGCCGCGTCGAGCGGGGCGAGTGCTTTGGCCTGCGCAAAGACTTCTTCAGCGGCCGCAAGGTCTTCTTTCTTGAAGGCGATGTGCGAGAGGCGAGTCATCGCCGGCTTCACATAATCAGAGGTGTGCGCCTGGTAGTACGCGGCCACCTGCGCGTCGGTGACGCCGCCATTGCCTTCGTCGAGCTCTTTTTTGAGCAGCAGCTGCACCATCACCCGGCGCGCCGCTTCGACCACTTCGGGGTCGTTCTGCAGGTTGCGCCGCACGGCTTCTTGCGCGAGCAGCTCGAAGCGAACGAGCCCCTCGACGTAGTCGCGGCGCTGCTCCACCGTCTGGAAACGCGCCCGGGCGTACGGGTTCATCTCAGAGAACCGCGCGGCGAGCTCGGCGTCGCTGATGTTCTGCGTGCCGAACTTCGCCACCCAGGTGCCGCCCGTGACGCCGACCGGAGGCGTGCGGCGAAAATCCATCTTCGCCACGCCGGCAGATTCGCAGGCACACAGCAGTGTGAGCAGGCTCAGCGAGAGACGTTTCATGACCCCGCAGCTACACCAATCCACGGGAACGGTGTGGGCCCAGTCAGCTCAGCTCGCCCATCAGCGCCTCGACCAACGCCTGCGGTAGCTGATGCCGGGTGAAGAAGCTGCTGAGCGCACCACTCAACCGGCTCCCCAGAGGGCGTGGTTCACCTGCGTGGGCTGCGAACGCGAACGCCACCACCACCGCCTTCACCAGCGGCCGCTCGGGCATCTGGGCGGGAAAGCCGTGGAGCGCTTCGATGAACTCGTCGGCCTCGGTGACGCCGAGCCGCTCCTGTGTTTCGGAGAGCTTCGGCACTTCATGCGGCAACCGCCCTGCCGCGAGCGCGCTCGTCACCATCGCGCGCGCGACCAGCCCCACCTGCGTGGCCTCGGGGGCACAGGCGCCCAGCCGGCGCGCGAGCCCCGTTGCCAGGGCGACCAGTTGCTGCGCCTGCGTGCCCCGCAGCCCGTGCAGCGCCAGCAACGCATCGATGATCCGCGGCGACAGGTTCGAGCCGCTCACCGACGAGGTCGGGTTTTCGTACAGCCTCGCGCGCACCACCGAGAGCGCCCGGGTGCCTGCGCGAAACGCGATGAGACTGCGCGTGCCGATCGCCGCCTTGAGCTGCTCCAGCGCTTGCGGATCCATCGGGTCGGCCATCGCCACCATCAGCTGGCTGCCGCTCTTGAGCCCCAGCGGCACACACTGCGTCAACCGCGACAACGCGATCGGCACCAGGGCCAACGCTTCTTTGGAAGGCATCGCCTCGGCCAGGTTCTTCATGCTGATCGACGGAGTCCGGGTGAGCTCAGCGGCGGCCGCGACCAGCGCGTCTTCATCGACGCCGCTGTCGTTGATCAGCAGCGAGCTCAGGTCACCACCGGCCTTGTCGACCACCTCGAGCGCCGCGGTCAGCTGGGTGCGCGAAAGCTTCCCCTGCTCGACGAGCAGGTTCGCCGCGCGCACGTCGAGTGACGCATCGGTCGCTTCGGGCGCAGGGGTTTCAGCGCGCGCCACCGCAAGCATCTCGCGCGTCATCTTCTTGGTGGTGATGCGCGCGACCACGGCAGGCCCGGTCACCGCGGGCCCCACGCCTGAGGTCGTGATGGGAACGAGGGTGAGTTCGTGCATGCTCCCCGGCTCGAACGCAGACGTGCGGCCCTGACTTGCGCGCGCGAAAAGGGTGGCGATCTCTTGAGCCGTGGTCGCCCACTGGTTGTGCCGCACCGCTTGCTCGAGCACGACGATCACCTCTTCCATCGAGGGCCGCGCGCTCGGTTCGACCGCGAGCATGGTGACCAGCAGGGTGAGCCAGGGCTCGGGCACCTGCTTGACCTTCTCGCGCGTGAGGCCATTCCACGTGCTGGCCGCGTGACACAGATGAGGCGCCGACGGCCCGGCCCACAGAGGGCGGCCGATTGCGAGCTCGTACAACACGAGGCCCAGCCGGAAGACGTCGCTCTCGATGCTCGCAGGTCCGCCCAACTGCTCGGGCGCCAACGCGTTGAGCTCGCTGCGGCAAGGGCCCAGCTCGGCCTGCGCGCTCGAGGCTGCGGCGAGACCTCCGTCGTGAAGCTGCACTTCACCCCGTGCGCTCAAGAAGATGGTTGCAGGGCACACGTCACCGTGGGCGAGCCCTTGTTTGTGAAGCGCCTCGAGCGCTCTGGCCACCCGCGCCACCACCGCCAGACCTTCGTTGGGCGCGATGAAACCCGCGGCGCGCGCCAGGGTCGACATGACCCAGCGCAGTGATTCGCCTTCAGCCGCTTCGACCACCAGCCACAACCCATCAGCGCCACTGCCCACCTCGAGCACATGGGCCAGGGAGGGCCCGCGCATGAGGCGCAAGGTCTCGAGCAACTTCTCGAGCGAAGGCGGCGGCTGCACGAAATGTTTGAGCAGCACCGGCTTGTCGCTGCTCGCGTGCCTGCCCGCATAAGTCTCGAGGTATCCCCCTGAGGGAATCACTTGACGCGCGATGCGGTAGGCACCCAAAAACGATCCTTCGGCAGTTTCGACCGAGCCGTACGAACTTGCCCCGCGGAGTGTAGAGCCTCGCGCAAAATCAGGCCATGCTTTGCTTCTCGCCTGGCCGGTTCCCCCCCCACTGAGGACAGAAATGACGAAAGTGCGTTCAGCAGTACTCGTGGCGATGGCCCTGACGGCGTGTGGCCCCGCGGAAATTCGCATCGACGAGACGAAGGGTGTTCCGTCGGTCAAGGGCGATACCGAGATCACCATCAGCACCAACTTCACCTGCGGCCAGGCGATCCCCGCGGGCGATAAAATGGTGGCCACGCGCGTGGTGACGGGCGGCTGTGAGTTCACCTTTGACGACACGCTCCAGGTACTCACCGCCGCGGACTACGAGGTCATCGGCGATCTCAAGGTCTCTTCGAACCTGGTGCAGCGGGTCGAGCTGACCATCAAGAAGCTCGCGTTCGTCGACGCGGCGACGGGCACGGCGCTCGACCTCAACACCCGGGTGACCTCGGTCGTGCTGTCGGTCAACGGCCAGAAGGTGGCCGACAAGGCCGCCATCGCCTCGCTGCCCGTGGTGGTGCGCCTCGAGGGCGCTGCGCTGACCGCGCTCAAGGCGAAGGTCGACGCCCGCCAGCCCGCGTCGGTCGCCGTGAAGGCGGTGGCCGTGCTTCCCGACATGCCCAGGCCGCCCGAGCGGCTCAAGATTGACTACGAGGCCCAGCCGGCGCTGATCATCGGGCCGGGCAAGATTTTCTGAAGTGTCGCCTTGAAGTGACAACCTCCGACCCCCTCCTTCCGAGAACTCCTTGTGACTCTCTCCACCGGCTCCAACGGCTCTTCGGTTCGTAACCTCCAGCAAAAACTGCAGTCTGCCGGCTTCAACCCGGGCGGGGTCGATGGTGACTTCGGGTCCCGGACGGAGCGGGCGGTTCGCGCCTTCCAGCAGGCCAAGGGCATCGAGGTCGACGGCAAGGTCGGCCCGCAGACCCTGCGCGCCCTTCAGGATGGTTTCGAACCGGCACGACCCGCGCGGCCCTCCCAGCCCGGCACGCCGCGCGCCGAGGCCGTCACGCCGCAGGGCCCGGCTGGCGCCAACCGCACTGCTTCATTCGATCGGGTGCGTGGGTCTGGCACCCGCTCGCAGCAGGTCACCGGGAAGGTCACGGTGAACGGCCGCTCGTATGACTTCCGCAGCGGCGGGTTCGGCAGGGGCAGCCTTCCCCCTGGTTCGTACAACGTCACCCCGCACCTCTGGAGCCGCAGCAACCGCAGCATGACCGTGGGTGGTGTCGGTTACAGCTTCGCGCTGAGCGACAAGTTCGACTCGCGGGTCGGTGCGACGCGCAGCCTGCTGCGCATTCACCCGGATGGTGGAACCCCCGGCACCGAAGGCTGCGTGGGCATCGTCGGCAACGCCTCGGTGCAGCGTCAGTTCCGCGAAGACATGCGCGCTGAGCTCGCTCGCAACGGTGGCCGCTTCACGCTGAACGTCGGCTGAAGTGACTCACAGTTCGGCATCGAAGAGCCCATGGCCAACGCCGTGGGCTTTTTTT
>JAYTAT010000418.1:0-1589 GCA_043737315.1 Archangium sp. | reverse complement strand
AGCTGACGACCTCTGCGAGGAAGCGGCTCTGATGGGCTTCGATCACGGCGTGCGGCGTCTCGATACGCACTTTTCCGGCGCGAACCATCGAGAGCCGGCCTGCGCTCAACACCACCGTGCTCGCAGATGACTGCTTCCACTTCGTGCCCGCGGTGGCGACGAGCTGCACTCCGGTTTGAACGGGAAGAAGCGGCGCAGGTCGCGAGAACATCAGCACCACGCCCACGCCGGCTGCGACGGCCAGCATGAAGGCGGGGATCAGGCGGGCATCACGGGCGGGTCGCATCGCTGTGCGCGCGACGAGCTCATCCCAGGATGCGGGGTCGACGGGCCGGGGCGGTACCGAGGCGGCGCGCGCCACCAGCTGCTCGGCCTCAGTGGCCGCGGTCTTCAAGAGCGGAGGAAAAGTCGTCATGGTTGGATCTCTCCGCGGGTCAGGCCGCTCGTGCGCGCTTCCACCAACAGCTGCCGCTCGAGCGCTGCCAGCACTTCTTTTCTCGTCTGATGCAGCCGCGTCCACACCGTCTTCTCGGGCACGCCCAGCGCCTGCGCGACCTCGGTGCCGCTCAGGCCCTGCAACTCGAACAACACGAACGTCTCTCGTTTGGTGGGGGACAGGCCCTCGAGCGCCTTCGAGATTCGGCGTTGAGCGTCGCGTTGCTCGAGGGTGCGTGAGCTCGAGTCGAGGGCCGGCGTGGCGAAGGTCACTTCGAGACCGAAGAAGCGGCGGGCCCGGGCCGTGCGTCGGCGCGTGGTCGCGAGCTTCAAGGCGATGCCGTAGAGCCAGGCGCGCGGTGAGTCGACGGTCGAGAGCTGCTCGGGTTTGCGCAGCACGATGAGGAAGAGCTCTTGAAGCAGATCGTCTGCGTCGAGCCCGGGCGCCAGCCGGGCCATCACCTGGCGCAGCTCAGCTGCGTGCGCGAAGTAGACCCCTTTGATGTCGTCGAGGGTCACGGCCCGGTCCACCGCATCGAGCGCAAGGTACACTCCCTCGAAGTGCCGCCGCTCGTGGAGATCTTCACGGAAAGTGCGAACTCGCATCCATCTGGAGTTCCACGGCTATTCGAAGCGAAAGAGGGCTCCGAGTGTCGCGCCGTAGGTCCATGGCTGGAGCAAGAGGATTCTGCCCAGGGGTTCCACGTTCAGGCTCACGGGTGAAAGCCGCAGCGCGAGCGAGGGGCGGAGGTGCAGGAAGAGCGGACCCACCAGCCTCCAGGACAGGCCTGCGGAGAGCGCGGGGCCGCCGTTGAACGCGACGATATCGGTGGCGACATCGACGCCGGTGGCCGTCGCTGAAATTCGCCAGCCGCGCGCGCCGAGGGCGAGGTCGAGGGTGAGCGCTTCGAACAGCTCGAAGGCCACGCGGAAGGAAACGGAGAGCCACTGCATCGAGGCGGTGACACGCACGGGCGCGACTCTCCTGGCGCGTTCGCTCTCGAGACCGGCTTCGACCAAGACGCCCCAGCGGCCGATGGAGAAGCCCGCGAGTACGGAGCCCGCCGCCGTGATCGGGTCGGTTGCACCACTGCTGATTCCTCCGAGCACCGCGGCTTCGAACCGCACTGGAGTGGGCGGGACACTGGCGTCGG
>JAYTAT010000417.1:0-1594 GCA_043737315.1 Archangium sp. | reverse complement strand
CTCGATTTCGGTCTTGCGCGGCACCAGCCCGTGGCGCTGGCCGGGCTGGGTGCGGTCAACGCGGGCGTCTCGATGGTGGCCGGCACCCCGGAATATGTCGCGCCCGAACAGGCCCAGGGCGGCATGCCGGAGAAGTCGAGCGACCTTTACGCGTTCGGAGCAATGCTCTTCGAGCTCGTCACCGGCCAGCTGCCTTTCAAGCAAGCACCCGACGCCCCCGACCGCATCGCGGCGCTGCTCCACGCACACGCCACGCAGCGTGCACCCACGCCCGCGGCGGTCGGTGTCGAGGTGCCCGCCGAGCTGAGCGAACTGCTCGCCGAACTGCTGCAGAAAAACCCGGCCGATCGTCCCATCAGCGCTGACGTGGTTCGGCTGCGCGTCGAGAGCATGCGCCAGAGCCTGCCTGCTCCGCAGCGACCCATTTCCCTGGTGGTGCGTTCGCCGGCGTCGACAGCGCGGCTCGCGTCACCCGCACGCCGGTGGCCCGTGAGCGCGGCGGTGGTGGCGCTCATCGCCATCTTCGTGCCGTTGGCAATACTGCTCGGCTCTGGTTCGGGAAGTGCCGCGGGGACGCAGGGGCGCAGCGAGCTGCCGCCTTCTGCAGAGAAGGTCGTGCCGCCTGTGCTGCCGCCGCCCGCCCCCGTCGAGGTCGTCGAGTCGCCGCCCGCACCAGCACCAGCGCCCCTGCCGGTGGCGCCCGAAGCCCCGCCCAAACGCGCGCGAACCAGGCCCGCCTTTCTCGAGATGAAGAGCGGGTGCACGCCTGACGCCCGATGGCGTGCCGCCAGTTCGATCAACATCCAGGAGCTCCAACAGCTCGCAGCCAACGAGCCTGCGCACTGGACTGATTTCGAGAAGCTGGAGCCAGCCCTGGCGAACGCGGTGAACTCCGCTTCGACCGATGAGCAGTGCGAGGCCGTCGACCGTCAGATTCGCAAGCTCGCCCGCGCGTGGCGCCCATGAGGCACTTCGGTGTCCTGATGGTGTTGCTGGCCGGTGTGGCCCTCGCGCAGGGCAGGCCGACGCTCATCGACGCGCCCCTCGACGTGCGCGTGCCGATGCCCGACGCGCAGGTCAAGGTGCTGCAGAGCGAGTTCCGCCAATCGCTGGCCCGGAGCAGCTCAGTGCTGGTGCCGACGAGTTCGAGCTGGAAGCAGGCCATCAGCGCGCTGCGCCGGCAAGACTGCGACGTGCGCGACGAATGTCTGCGCCAGCTCGCGCTCAACGCAAACTCTCTCTACGCGCTGTTCGCATCGGTCGAGCGAAACGCGGCAGGTACCGAGCTGACCGCCACGGGGCGCATCGTCAATCAAGACGGCCGGCTCACCCGTCCCACCGTGCGCGTCACCGTGCCAGCTTCAGGGCGAACCGCGGCGATCGACGCGCTCCAGAAGCTGCTGGCCCGGCTCGAGATAGGCCAGCTCCCTGCCGTGTTGTCCGCGGAGCCGCTGACGCAATCACCTGAGCAGGCACCGCGGCCGGTGAACGCTGAGGGTCTCGCACCGCCTCCCTTGCCTCCGCCAGAGGTGATGTCGGTTCGCAAGGCCTCTCCCGCACGTGTGGCCGCCTGGGTCACCCTCGGCGCATCGGT
>JAYTAT010000416.1:0-10329 GCA_043737315.1 Archangium sp. | reverse complement strand
CCTTTCGATCAGACTCTTCCTTCGCGGCGCTCGCCTGCGCTTCTTTCTCCTGGCGCTTGCGCTCTTTCTCCTCGTTCTCAGCGGCGAGGCGGGCGAGGCGTTCAAGGCGTTCCTCCTCGGCCTGCTTCTTCGCGAGCGCTTGAGCCTCACGCTTCCGGGCGATCTCCTCACGAGCCAGGCGCTCATTTTCTTCTTTCGCCTGCTTCTCGGCGGTGGCCTTCGCGAGGCGCTCCTCATCGGCCTTCTTCTTCGCCTCTTCGGCCACCTGCTTCTCGGCGGTAGCCTTCGCGAGGCGCTCCTCATCGGCCTTCTTCTTCGCCCCCTCGGCCTCGAGCCGCTTCTTGTCGGCTTCAGCCCGCGCCAGGCGGTCCTTCTCGTCGCGCTCCGTGCGCTCCTTTTCCAGGCGGGCCTTCTCTTCGTTCTCGTTCTGCGTCTTGAGCGCGCGCTCGGTCTCGATCTTCTCGGCGATCAACTTCTGCTGCTGCGCAGCGTCGGCCGGCAGCTTCACCAGCAACGAGGTACCGGTGCTGGCGATGTCGGTCTCCAGCTCGTGCTCGAAGCCGATCAAGATGCGCGCGATGGCCGCCGACTCAGAGCCGTAGCTGGCCGTCTTGATCGCCGTGATGGTGCCGTTGGCGATCTTCAGTTCCCTGGGCACGTCGGCAAACACCGCCTCCGAGATGTCGATCACCAGGCGCGGCGGATCAGAGAGCGTGAAGGTGGTGAAGTTCGGCCGGCGGCTGCCGGTGATCTCCACGTTGTTGCCCTTCACTTCGATCTTCGTGATCGAGTTGAGCTGCACCCGATCTTGCGCGAGCACTGCGAACGGCACGAACGCCAACACGAGGGCGACGCACGACCACCGGTTGGAATGTCCGAGCTGTCTCATCATGTAGCACCGTAGCAATCGCCAGCCGGTGCTCCACTTTTCGACCCTGCCCTTCGTGGCTGGGGGTCAGTCCTGAACTCTGGGGAGCGAAGGCGATCGAGCGCGGTGCGTCTTGGCGTACTCGATGAGGTTCTTGATGTCGTAACAGATCTGCCTGATGTCGTGCCCCATCGTCAGCTCGATGTGGCTGTTGCCCTTCACCGGGCGCCAGAGCAGGTATTCGCTCTTGGCGGCGCGATACACCGAGCGCGTCGAAGCGAGGGAAGCGAGGGGATCCATGTCGCCGAAGATGATCGCCATCGGCAGCTTGAACTTCGAGAAGCCGCGCTGAAAGTCGTAGCCCGTGCGGTAGCAGACGACCTCCATGCCGCGGATCCAGCGGAGGAACTGATCGACCACCTTGCGCGGCTCTTTCTCGCCGCCCTCTTTCAAGAGCCAGCGCATGTCCGACATCGACATGCGATCCCACCGGGTGAGCCAGGTGATGCGGTTGGCCACCAGGCTGAGCACCGGGCTCTCCTGGGCGTAACCCAATGCGTCCGAGGCTGCCTTAAGCCAGGTGTCCAGCGGGAGGTAACGGTACGAGAGCGGCCGCTTCGCCTCGTTGGTCACCCGCTTGGTGAAGCGCGAAGCGAGCTTCGAGAGCGTGTGCCCCACGCCGCGCTGCAGGTTGATCCCGCCCAGCGCCGCGTCGACCGAAGAGCTGATGCCCGGGCCGGCGTAGGCGATCAGTTGCAGCGCGAGACTGCCTTTGCCGATCTCGGCCGGAGCGCCGATGGTGATGATGCCCTCGAGCTGTTCCTGGTGAATGCCCGCGTAGCCGTACCCGAGCATTCCGCCCATCGAGTGCCCGCAATAAAAGATCTTCTCGCGCCGGGTGATGCGCCGAACGCCCGCCACGGCTGCCGGCAGGTCGTAGAGAAAGTAGCTGTCGATGTCCCAATCCCACTCGATGTCAGCGGGAGGCTTGCGGCCGAACTTGGCGGCGCGTTCGTGCTGCAACTCGATCGAGCTCTTCCCGTGGCCACGCAGCTCGAGGATGTGAATGTCGATGCCGAAGAACAGCAGGTTCTTCACGAACTCGCCGCTCGTCCACGCGTGCCGGTTCTGACAGAAGCCGTGCACCAGCAGCATCGGTTCCCCGAAGAGCGGCTGCGAGAACGTCTGGGGGATCGGGCGGTAGCGGGTGATCACCAACGACCAGCCGTCGGCCGTCTCCACCACGTACTTGGTCTTCTTGTAGAGCGCGCGGAACTCGACGTCGTCAACGGTCGGCGTTCGAGCGGCTGCTTCCCTGGTGGGCGGCGCGGTCATCTCGTACCGATTGTGTCACGGCGCCGAGAGGGGCGCGTACTCGAGCGAGATGGAAGCGGGGGTACCGTTCTGATCGTAGTAGCTGAGCATGCGCAGCTTCATGTACGCCCCCGTCGAAGTGTGGAGCACGTAGACGAGCTCGGTGCGGGTGATCAGCCGGTGCACGCCCAGGTCGTAGAAGTACCAGCCGCCTTTGGTGGTGTTGAAGACCCGAGCGCCCGTATCGGCAGTGAAGCCCGACGCGGGTGCCTGGGTGAGCGAGCCGTAGTCGACGTCTTTGAGCACGGCGATCTCGACGCTGCCGGTCGGCCCACTTGCACCGCTGTTCACGAAGATGTCGAAGCGGCGCAGCGACAGATCCCACCCGTTGGTCTCGAACGCTTCAGACGGCTTCATCTCGCGGCCCTCGTCGAGATCCACGTACACCTGCGACATTTTGTTGGTGGCGTCGATGAGCAGCTGTGTGCCCCCGGTATCCAGCACCGAGGCGACGACCAGGGGCCCCGTGGTGGTCTCTCCATCGAAGGGATAATCGATGCGCAGATCGTTGGCGCAACCGCACAGCACGAGAGAAAGCAGAAAACGCATCTTCACAGCTCCACCTGAACGCCGCCGATGACCCCGCGCGGCGGCCTCGGGTTGAAATCCTGGTCACCCGAGTTGAACAGGTTGTAGCCGTTCACGAACACCCGCAGCCACGAGCGGAACACGTAGGTCAGCTGGGCCTCGAGATCGAAGTAGCTGGGCGCCATCACCACCCGCTCTTCCCCCAGCCCCAGCACGTTGGCGAAGCCCAGGCCCGAGCCCACGTAATACGGCCGCTCAGAATGCCAGGTCGCGCGCACCACCAACTCGAGGCCGACCGGCCGGTACTTCACGGTGAGGTTGGCGTTGAGGCGGTGCGCAGATCGGCCTTCCAGCGCGCGCTGCCGGGTGACGTCTCGGGCGTCGAGGCCCATGTAGCTCAGGTCGAGGTATGCCCCGCGCGAGAGCCGGGTGCGTGCGCTCAGCTCGACGCCCTGCGTGTACGCGTTGGTGACGTTCTCGTAGCCGAAGGTGACCGGATCATCGGGGTTGGGAATGCCGTTGGCGGTGATGTTGATGAGGTTGGTCAGGCTGGTGTGCCACAGGCTCGCCGAGAGCACCCAGCCTTCGATCGGCGGGCGGTAGTCGACCGATACGTTGGTCGACCCACTGCGTTCCGCCTGAAGCTTCGGGTTGCCCTGCACGAGGTAGCCGATGCCGGGGTTCGAGAACTGAAGGTAGAGCTCGGAGAACGACGGTGGGCGAAAGCCCAGGCCCCATGAAGCGCGGAAGGTGAGCTCGGGCACCGGGTCGATCTTCACCGCGAGGCGCGGAGACGGCGCCCACCCGAACTGCGTGTCGACGTCGGCGCGGAAGCCCGGCGAGATGGACACCTTGGGCCCCTGCCCTTTGAGCACCCACTCGTCTTGGAGGAAGATACCGAAGCGGCCGCGCTGCACGTCGCTGGGCTGAATGCGTGTCGACGAGAGCAGCTCGCTGAACCCTTCGAGGCCGCCCGTGAGCGTGTGGCGCCCGATGTGGTGATCGACCTGACCGAACGCTTCCCACAGCCGCGTCAGGTTGGCGGAGTAGCCGTCGAGCGCCCGGCTCCCACGCTGGTCGAGCAGGAACTGATCTTTGAACAGGCCGAAGTGGCCTCGCAGCGTCGCTGCGGTCGACGCGCTGAACTGCTTGCGCACGCCGATCCAGGTGTCGAATTGCTCAGTGCGCTGACGCCGGTCGAACACCGCGTTGGTGTCGTTGATGTCGACCGCGGTGAAGTCGGTCAACACGTAGCCGGTGCGCACCCAGACCCGCAGGTCGTCGTCGGGCACGTAGGCGGCCTCGACATCGCCATCGATGCGGCGCACCGCGGCCCCTGCGGTCTCGATGGTGGGGCACGTGTCACAAGCCGGCCAGAAGTACGCGTTGCGCGTGCGAAAGCCGCCACCGGCGCGCACCTCGAAGGGCCCCAGCTTCGCCCCTACGTTCCCGCGCACGTCGCCCTCGAGCAGGCTGCCGAACATGCCGCGAAGGCTCGCCTCGAACTTTTTCTGCGGCCTTCGGGTGATCAGGTTCACCACGCCGCCCATCGCGTCAGCGCCGTAGAGCGCGGCCGCGGGGCCCTTGACGATCTCGACGCGCTCGACCTCTCGAAGGCTGAAGCGCGAGATGTCGGTGATCGACCCTGAGCGGCCTGAGACGCGCTGCCCATCGATCAGAATCAGCACGTATTCCGGGTCGAGACCCTGAAGCCGAATGCCCACGCCGCGGTTCGTGTAGACCATCTCGACGCCCGGGTGCTGCTGGAGAAGCTGTGGCAGATCACGCACGCCCAGCTGCTCTATCTGCGCGCGGGTGATGACCTCGGTCTGCACCACGCTGTCGATGGCCCGTCGTTCGGTGCGCGAACCGGTGACCACCGTCAACCCACGCGAATCGTTTTCATCGACGCCAGCGTCGGGGGTGGCCTGAGAAAGCACGGCCACGAGTACGAGGGGGAGCATCGTCGCCGACCCTTAGGGGGTTGGCCCCACAGGGTCAATCAGTCCCGGCGGCGGCGGCTTCTGGCCCGCAGCAGCAGCAAGCCCATCAGCACCAACGAAGGGCTCATCGCAGAAGCGGAAGCCACGCAGCTGACGCCGAAGGTGCCGGTGTTGCGCGCGATGATGCGGCTGCGCAGCACGGCCAGCTCGTCGCACGGCACCGGCGGCTGACCGCGCGGGTAGGTCTGGCAGAAGCCGCTGGCCGTTCCCACGTCGAGCACACGCTTGGCCGTCTCGCCCGTGGGTGCCGTGGGGGCCATGGTCGAGGTCAGATCTTCCACGTGATCGAAGCCGACCGCGTGACCTATCTCGTGCGTCAGCGTGTTCTGCACGTCGTAGGCGACGCAGGTGATCGCTTCGCGGCCGGGCTCGCAGGGCGGTGACGAGATGGTGGTGAAGAGAAAGCCGCTGGCGTTGAGCTCGATGTCGGCGTCGATCGCCACGCCGGTGCGGGTGCTGTACGTCACGGTGGTCAGGCCGATGGTGCCGTCGCTGTGATCCCAGCAGCGCCGCGCGTTGCCGCAGGAGCCATCGGACAGACAGGTGTCCGAGGGCGGCACCACGTCACGGCAGCTGGTCTCGCGAAAGATGACCAGGTTCTCCGTCTCAGTACCGCGCCCCACCCGGCCGTTGGCCACCCGTGCCCCGCGAATGAACTTGAACTCCGAGCAGGTGTCGGAGACCGCCTGCCAGTTGGCGAACGCCGCGTCGACCGCGGTGAACTCGGTCTCGCCCGGCGTCTGCAGGCTGCCTGCTTGATCCACGCGGTAGTCGAAGTTGCGATCGGCCCAGGTGACACACAACGTTGCCTTGTCGGTCACGCTCGCCCTGGTTCGACGGAAGACCTGTGCCTGCGCCGTGAACGCGGTCAAGACACCCAGCACCAGCGTGGCGCGCGACAGGTTCAAGAAAGGCGGCGCCTCCGCAGCAGCAGACCCGCGATGGCCAGCAGCAATCCACCCGGGGCGGCCTGACAGCCTTTTGCCGCAGCGCCCAGCTCGGGCGAGACAGGCTCGAGGAAGCAGGTCTGGGCGGGGCGGCCCATCGGATACGCCTCACAGACGAAGCGTGCTGAGTCGGCGTCGAGCACCCGTTTGCTCAGCTCTCCTGGGTTCGCGCGAAAGCTCATCGTGCTGCCGACAGCGGGGCTGTGGCCGAGGCCCAGCAGGTGCCCCAGCTCGTGCGTGGTGGTGTTCTGGATGTCGGCTGCCACGCAGCTGGTTCTGTTCATGCCGGCCAGGCAGGGCGGCGCATCGACGGTAGAAAACGTAAAGGTCGGGGCGTTGAACTCGATGTCCGAGTCGAGAATGCGGCCGGTGTTCGGGTTGTACGACGTGGTGGTGATGGCGATGGCCGCCTCCTGGTGTTGCCAACAATCGAACTGGTTGCCGCAGTTGTCGGCCTCGCCGAAACAGACGTTACCGGCAGGCACGGTCTCGGAGCAGCGACGCACGCGAAAGACGGCGATGTTTTCGTTGGGCTCCTTGTCGAAGAAGCCGACCTTGCGCGTCCGGGTGCGTTCACCTTCGGTCAGGCTGACGCTGGCGCAGGCGCTGAGCTTCGTCTGCCAGGTGTTGACGGCGGCGACGATCGCCGCGAACTCGGTCTCCGCCGGCGTCTCGGGGTTGCCAGCGACTGAGAGCCGCAGCTGAATGGCCGTGTTCTCGGGCCACCAGAGGCATTGCGAGGCGGGATCCCGGTCATCCACCCGGCTCCGCACGGCCTGAGCGAGGACGATGGTCATCACGACCTTGAAAATCATGGTGTCACTTTCACCGGGCCCGGCATGGTCGGCTCTACCGGGGCGCGTGCGCCAGATGCAGCCAGCACCTGCGCGCGCAACGTCTCGATGGGCATCACCACCGCGGCGGGGTGCACGGCCTGCCGGGTGGCCGGGTCGACCAGCAGCGCATCGCCTTCCGAGGCCTGCCGCGCGAAGACCGCCTTGCCGTCAGACGAGGTCTCCACCTTGAATTTGCCCTGCAGCATGCCGGTGAGCAGGAAGCGGTCACCCCGCGGCTCGAGGAAGACCACCACGTCTTCGCCCACGGTGAACTTCGCGGTGCCGTGCACCATCTGCCCGATCTCGCCGACCACCCCGCCCGGCTGCATCACGGTGAGCTGTTTTCCCGCAGCGCCCTTCCACGGCTCGGTCACCTCGAGCACCGCGTCGGTCATGATCCGGCCGCCGTCCTGGGTCCAGCGGGCCGCCACCGAACGAACGGTCGCCCGCACCACGACGGAAGATCCCTTCGTCAGCGCAGGAACGTCGAGGGCGAGCAGCGTGGTGGCATTGGCCAGGGCAGCGCCCAGCGCCATGAAGAGCAGCAGCGTGCGAACTTTGAGGGCCATGGGGACACCATAGCGGCCCTTCGATCAGGACGGAAACGCTGCTACACGCGCGGCGCTATGAAGCCCCGTCTTCGTTTCGCCCCCTCGCCTACCGGCTATCTGCACATCGGCGGCGCCCGCACTGCCCTGTGGAACTGGCTGTTCGCTCGCCGAATGGGCGGCACCTTCGTGCTCCGCATTGAAGACACCGATCAGGAGCGCAGCACCCCTGAGTCGCTCCAGGCCATCCTCGACGGCCTGAAGTGGCTGGGCATCGATTGGGATGAGGGCCCCGGCAAAGACGGCCCGTTCCCGCCGTATTTCCAGATGAAGAAGCTTGCGCGGTACCACGAGGTCGCAGACCTTTTGATCGCGCAGGGCAAGGCCTATCGGGATTACACGACTGAAGAAGAGTCCACGCAGATGCGCAAGGACTTCGCCGCCTCGAAGGGCCTCGGCGAGAAGGATGACCTGCGCAAGGCGGGCTTCAAGTACTCGAGCCCCTGGCGCGACAAGACCGGGAAGCTCGACAAGCCGCACGTGGTGCGGTTCCGCATGCAGCCCAAAGGCGAGAAGATCGGCTTCGAGGATCTCATTCACGGCCGGCTCGAGAAGCCCGACGACGACTTGGATGACTTCGTCTTGCTGCGCACCGATCGCATCCCGCTCTACAACTTCGGCTGCGTGATCGACGACTTCGACATGCAGATAAGCCACGTGGGCCGTGGGCAGGAGCACATCAACTCGACCTACTCGCAGATAGCGGTGTACCAGGCGCTCGGGTGGGCCCCGCCCGTCTTCGCGCACTTCCCGCTGATCATGGGCTCGAACAACGAGAAGCTGTCCAAGCGCAAGCACCCCGAGGCCGACGTGATGGCCCACAAGCGCGCCGGCATTCTCCCGCACGCGCTGCTCAACTTCGTGGTGCGCCTGGGCTGGAGCCACGGTGACGACGAACTCTTCACGCTCGAGAAGCTCATCGAGCTGTTCGACCTCGCACACGTCGGCAAGACCAACGGCGTGTGGAACCCCGAGAAGCTGCTCTCGGTCAACCAGCACTGGATCAAGAACGGCGATCCGAAAGAGCTCGCGGGGCGCCTTCTGCCCTACCTGCAAGAGGCCGGCGTCACCAACGCCACTGCCGACGATCGCCTCATCACTGCGGTCAAGGCGTTCAGTACGCGCGCCCGGACGCTGGTCGAGATGGCCCAGTCCATCAAGCCCTACTACGCGCACGGCGTGACGCTCGACGCGGCGGCGGCAGCCAAACACCTCGATGCGGCGGGCAAAGACATGCTCAAGGTGACGAAGGCCAAGCTGCTCGCGCTGACCTTGTGGCAGGCGACGGTCATCGATCCCATCATCGATGTCATCGCCACCGAGACCGGCGCGAAGAAGGGCGCGATCGCCCAGCCGCTGCGCGTGGCCGTCACAGGTGGCACCACCAGCCCTGGCATCGGCGACACGCTCGCCCTGCTCGGCCGCGACGAGACGATGCACCGCATCGACGCCGTCCTTGGAAGCTGAGCTCACCCCGGTTTCAGCGCCGGCCAAACCAACGCTCTGGGGTCGCATCACGCCCCTGTTCGAGGGTCTGGGCGGCGAACCGACGGTGATCCTCTGCGGCGCGAGCGCGCTGTTGATCATCTCGCACTACCAGGGCTCGGCTGGCTTCTTCCGCACGCTGGTCAGCAACACGCTCGACCAGCACCCGTGGAACGCCACGTTCGGCCACTTCTGGTGGTTCGGGGCGAGCTTCTTTTTGTACCTGGTGATGCCGCTGCTGCTGGCGCTGGCCACCCGCGGCAGCTTCAACGAGCGCTACGGCTTTCAGCTGGGTGACTGGCGCGCCGGGCTGCTCATCACCGCGCTGTTCCTGGCCATCATGCTGCCGGCCACCTACGTGGCGTCGACCCTGAACACCTTCAAGGGCATCTACCCACTGGCGGGCAACGGCGCGTACCTGGTCAACATCGGCGGGGGGAAAACCGCGGTCTCGTGGACGCTCTTCTTCACCTATGAGGCGGCGTACTTCGCGTACTTCATCGCCTGGGAATTCCTCTTCCGCGGCTGGATGGTGCACGGCGTGGTGCCCAAATGGGGCCGGGGCCCCGCGATCCTCGCCCAGATGGCGCCGTTTGCAGTGATGCACCTGGGCAAGGCTGAGCTCGAGGCGCTGGGGAGCATCATCGCTGGCGTGGCGCTGGGCATCTTGAGCCTGCGAACCCGCAGTTTTTATTACGGAGCGCTCATTCACGGCGTGGTGGCGGTGTGGATGGACTGGCTCTCGGCGAAAGGCTCGCTGCTCGGCCCTTGACGGCCCGAACGGGCTTGGGTACTTGCCGCGCCGTGTGGCGTACGCTTTCAGTGCTCGTGGTGACCCTGGGGCTGAATGCTCAGGCTGAGACTGAGCTTGGGGCAATCCTTCCCGAGAATGCGCGGAAGGTCGCAGAGCACCGGTACAAGTCGCCCAACGACTTCGACGGGACGATCAAGTTTTACAAAACGAAGTACCCGGACGCGACCAGCAACCGGACGAAGATCGTCAACCAGCCGGGCGTGCACGCGGTTCACATCGCGAACACGTCAGGTAAAGGCGACTGGGAAGGTCTGAACATTTACGAAGCGAACGACGAGGTTCGCATCTATGTGGTGCCCGCCGGTGGAAGTGGTGGTACTAAAAAGTCGAAGAAGTAGCAGCCGTTCTTGGGGAATCGTCCAACGGTAGGACTCCAGACTCTGACTCTGGCTATCTAGGTTCGAATCCTAGTTCCCCAGCATCCCAAAGGCCGTTCGAGGAAACTCGAGCGGCCTTTTTGCTGCGCATCAAATTCTAACCCCGAAGTGAACAGACCTGTCCCCAGCTGCGGGTTCGTATCGATCCTCCCGGCGGGTGTTTTCTTGCGGCCCGTCGCAGGTGCATCAGGCTTGTCGCATGCGAAAGCCCGAACGCCGCAATCACCGCAGTGAGAAGGCTCACCTGGCCCTGAACCTGTTCCTCGAGTCGGTCCGAAAGTCGGAAGGCCTCGAGGCGCTGGCGGTCACCACCGAAGACGGCTTCCTCGTCGCGGGCGTCGGCGAGGCCGATCTGGAGTGGATGGGCGCTCTGGGCGCTTCCTCCCGCCGGGCGACGCTCACGTGGGACGAGCGCACCCTGCATGTGCAGCGCGTCGAAGTGAACCGGGTGCCGATGTTCGTCACCTCAGCCGGGCGCGCCGCGAAGGC
>JAYTAT010000415.1:0-25901 GCA_043737315.1 Archangium sp. | reverse complement strand
CCGCTGCTGGCAAGGTGTTGCGGCTCTCGCACCCCACGCTGAGCGCGCAGGTACACGCGCTCGAAGGTCAGCTGGGTGAGAAGCTCTTCACCAAGGTGGGCCGGAAGCTGGCTCTGACCGAGATGGGCCGGGTCGTCTTTCGCTACGCAGAAGAGATTTTCAGCCTCGGCCGGGAGATGGTCGACACGGTCAAAGGCCGCGCGACCGGCCAACCGATTCGGCTCAACGTGGGCGTCGTCGACGTGGTGCCCAAGCTGGTGGTGCGGCGCCTGCTGCAGCCTGCGCTGAGCCTGCCCGAGCCCGTTCGGCTGGTGTGCTTCGAAGATTCGATGGAGAACCTGCTGGCAGACCTCGGCGTGCATGCGCTGGACATCGTGATCTCCGATGCGCCCGTGCCTCCGGGGAGCAGCGTGCGTGCCTTCACGCACGTGCTGGGGGAGTCAGGGGTCAGCTTCTTTGGCACGAAGAGCCTCGCGAAGACCTACCGGCAGGGCTTCCCCGCTTCACTCGACGGCGCGCCGCTGCTCCTGCCGCTGGAAGGCCTGGCGTTGCGGCGCTCGCTCAACCAGTGGTTCGACCGGCACGATATCAAGCCCCGGGTCATCGCCGAATTCGAAGACAGCGCGTTGCTCAAAGCGTTCGGCACCGATGGAGTCGGCGTGTTCCCCGCCCCGACCGTGGCCGAGAAGGAGATTATCGCGATGTACCGGGTGGAGGTGGTGGGGCGCGCCCCCGAGTTGAAAGAGCGGTTCTACGCCATCTCGGTCGAGCGTCGGCTCAAGCACCCTGCCGTGCTCGCCATCTCAGGCGCGGCGCGCGCCGACCTGTTCGCAAACCCCGCGTGACGACGCGTCAGGAACTCAGAACCGGAAGAGAATCAGCCCTTCAGGCGCAGGAGGCTTGTCCTTCCCGGGCTGGAGGTCGCCGAAGGGGTCGATCGGAAACAAACTCGACTCGCGCGGTACGAGCGAGGGTCGGGTTCCGGCATCTGCGGGTCCCTCGCTGACTTCTTTTTGAGCAAGAAGAGACAGCAGCGCAGGGTCGATGTCGCGAACGCGCAGCCCGGTCTCGCGGGAAGCATTGAAGGCGCGGCGAGCGGCAGCCGCATTGCCCCGCCGGGTCTCGACCAACGCGCTCAAATAGTGCGCGCGGCCCCGTGTTCGCCACTCGGCAGGGCGCGCTGCACGCTCGACGGCCCTCTCGAACAGGTGCGCAGATTGCTCGACGTCGCCGTTGAGCCAATGCGCAAACCCCAGTCTCAAGAGATGCTCACCGCGCGCATCAGGGTCTTCGGCCAGCGACTTGAGCGTCGCGATCGCTTCCCGGGGCCTGCCGAGGTCCAGCTCTCGATTTGCGACTTGCAGCCGGGCCTCCTTGCTGTTCGGCGCGAGGACAAGCGCTCGTTTCGCATGCGCGAGGGCTTCATCGAGGCGTCCCGCCTTCGCTTCGACCTGGCTGAGGTGGCCCAGCGCAACAGGGGAATTGGGGGCGAGCTGCAGCAGCGCCTTCCAGGCCTCGATCGCCTTCGCATCGTCATGGAGCGATGCGTAGTCTTCGGCCAGCGTCGCCAACAAAATGAGCTCGGCTGGGTGCTCGACGGCGGCGGCACGAAGAGACGCGATGCCCGCCTCGTTCGACTGGTAGCGCGTCAGCATCCAGAAACGCGCGAGCGTGTAGGCCTCGACCATGTCATCCAGAGGCTCGAGGCCCTTGAGAGAAGTGACGGCACCGACGTCATCGCCGGCGATGGCCTGCAGCAACGCCATCGTCGCCAAAGCGAAATGCAGCGCAGGATCCAGCTCGACTGCTTTTCGACACGCGGCGATCGCGAGCTCGAGTTCTGCGGCATCGATGACGACCGGCTCTTCGACGCCGAGCGGTTGTCGCAAAGCCACCGCCCAACAGTCGGCCAACGCAACCAACGCTGGCTCAGACTTCGACTCGGGTTGCACCACTGTCCTGGGCACCTGCGCGCCGAGCAAGGCCCTCGCGATACCATCGCTGCCTGCGATGAGCGCCGAGGGCCAGTCTCGAGGCAGCGCCACCTTGAACGCGGTCTTCTTCCTCGCCTCGATGACAAAACCCTCGAGCGTGAGCCCCCTTTGGCTGCGCCGCAGCATGGTCGTGATCACCTTGTCTGCTCCGAGGGCCTGCCGCGCCAGCTCAGCGGTGCTCGGCTGACTCAAGGTCTCGGGCCGCAGACTTTCGACCCTGGCCATCGCGAGCACTTGCCGCAAGTGAAGCTCATGCGTCTTTCCGGCGGCCTCCAGGACTTCCGAAGCGCGCGCTTCCATCAGCAAGCCCAGCTTCAGCAGGTCGGGCGTTGAAGCATCTGGAGGCATCAGCGCAATGACCGGCTTGCGCGCAGAAGAAGCACCCATCGCGACCAGCGGAACGAGGCACGCAACGAAGAAAAGTTTCACGGGGCTCCAAAATTTCATGACAGCGGGTGGCAACGCGGCGACTCAACTTCTCCAGGGGCACGCGGCAGCCACTTCTCTCCACAGCGCCGCGAAGGTGCCCCAGGTGTGTCCCCCCTCCAGTTGCACGACGTCCTGGGGGTCGAGGCCCGCCCCCACCACGCGGTGCTTCCACGAGAACCCGTCGGCGGTTCCCCAGGCGATGACCAGCCTGGGCCCCTTCTCGCCGCGCGCGCGACCCGCGAGCCACGACCACAGGGGCTCGACTTCCATGAAGTGACGTCGGGGGTTGCCCCGGCTCGCAAAAGGACCCGCGTACTGGCTCAGGCCCCCGGCCGCTTCGACCCTTTCGATGAACGGCCGTATCGTCCGGGGGATCCCGAGGAAGGGACTGATCAACACCACACCGTCGACGAGATCGGGGCGCGCGTCTGCGATGAGGGCGGCCCCGTAGCCGCCGAGCGAGACCCCGACGAGCCACGTCTGTTCGTAGCGGGCACGGAAAGGCGCGAGCACCTCTTCGACCACTCGATCGACCAACACGGCATCTCGGTAGTAGCCGAAATGAGAGTCGAGCGCGACGACGTCGCACGGGGCCTGGCTCTGTCCGACCGCTTCGGCAAACCCGTGCTCACGGAAGCGGTCGGGTGAATCTCCCAAACCGGGCAGGAGCACCAGCACGCAGCTTCGACGTTCATCGACCATCACCGACGTCGCCATTGCCTCTCGGCTCGAGCGCATCAGCGAACAGCTCGAGCTGGTGAGCAAGCCGCAGAGCAGGAGAAGCGATCTCAAGATTCGTCCTCCAGGTTTCGCTTCATCGTCTGCAGCCAGAAGAGCTCACGGGTGTCCCACACGGGGCTGCCATCGACTGCGGCCACTGCTTCTGCCCACTCGAGCATTCCGAAGCGCATCTCTGCGCCGCTCAAACCGCTGCCTGACCAGGCCTTGATTGCCCTCAATGCAACGAGTCGCTGAGCCGGCGACAGGCGGCGCTGCGTCAGCCGGTCAAGCACGAGGAGACTGCGCGCCGGTTGAAAAAACGGCGCCCCCGCTTGATGGTTGAGCCGGCCCGTGAGCGTCATGCAATACGCCTCGAGCAGGGCTCGCTCGTTGGGCGCAATCACACCGTCCGCCCAGGCCATCTCGACGACGGGGAGCAGCTCTGCCAGGTACACGTCGCGCCCCCTGAAGCCGAGGTCAGCGAGGTCTTGAAGAGCCTTTTCTTTGCCTGGGTCCATCCCCGAAAAATAAGGGGGTCAAGTCATGTCTACAATAACGAAATCAAATCGGTTCATGTCGTTTTTGTCGACATGACGAATCCTTTTAAGGAAGCAGCAATGGCGTGCGCCCGTCGGTGATGATGACCTTCGCGTTTGGCGAGGCCGCGAGCTGCTTGAACGCCTCGATGGCCCGGCCGCGCAGAATGGCCTCGGTCAACCCGTCGGCGCTCACTTTCTGGGCGTCGCGTACACCTTCAGCTTCGATGCGTTTCCGGTCAGCTTCGAGCCTCTCGCGCGCGATGACGAACTGCATTCGCTCAGCCTCTTGCTCTGATTGCAGCTTGATCTCGATGGCACGCGCCAGACCTGCCGGAAGGCTGATGGCCTTCATCAGCACCGACTCGACGACGAAGCCGCGGGGGCCCAGCGCCTCGTGCATCCGCTGGCCGATCTGCTTTTCCATCGAGTTTCGCTCTGCCGAGTACAGATCGCGTGCGTAGAACTTCGAGCTGATGTCTGCTGCAGCTGAGCGGAAGACAGCCAACACGAGATCCTGCTCATAATTGACGCCGATGGTGCCGATGATCTCAGCGGCCTTCTCAGGCAACACCCGGTAGAGGATCGAAATCTGGGCCTCGACGTTGAGCCCTTCGCGGGAGGGCAGCGTGAAGTCGACGGTCACGGGCGTCAAACGCGTTGGAACCTTGATGACGTCGGTGCTGATCGCCTCGTAGACAACAAGCCCAGGGGGGCGGGGGGGCTCGTCAATCCGGCCCCAGCGACGGATGACGCCCACCTCGCCCTGGTTGACCACGACGCAGCCAGAGCCTGCCAAGGCGCAAAGCAGAAGAAGCCCATTGCGCGCTCTGGAACCGGTGGTCTTCATGACGCCCCCCGGCTGGGCAGGCGAGCGTTCCTTCGGTCCGTGCGAGACCGCTCGAGCTCTCGGGCCACGGTGCGGCTGGCGAGTTCGCACGCGGCATCGACCGCTGAAGCAACGTCACCGCTGAGCTCGTACACGGTGAAGGCCCCCAGCTTCGGACCGCGCAGCGTGAGCTGACATTTCTTGTCGAGCCCTCCCTTGGGACCATTGACGTCGGACAACTGAACCACCACCTCGGTCAGCTCGTCTGCAAAACGATCGAGCGACATTTCGACGCGCCGTACGGCGTGACTCTTGAGCGCCTCTGAAGACTCGAGACCGCGAAACCGCACTTCGATTTTCATAGTCGTCTTCCTTGGACAGGGTGAGGCCTGTATCTAAGGAAGAGAAAACTTGTCGTCTTTAACGAAATAAATACGAGTCATGTAGACCGAACCGACAATAATTTGTTTGACCGGCGTTGCCTCTGAATGCTGACCTTGTTGATCAGGGCACTGGGTGTACGCGCATCTTAGTGGCCGTCTGATCGCAGCCACAGGTGGATCTTCGTGGCCGGATTCAAGATACCCACGTCGAGGCCTGAATCTCGGCGCTGAAAAAAGAGCGTGTTCTTAAAAAAAGCTGACGCCGCGCGTTACCGGCTGGTCTCAAAAATGAAGAGAGACCCGCCCAAGGCGCAGGAGTTTCGGCTCAGAGCCGCTCGGCGCGTTGAATTGCGCGTCAGAGCCTGGGTTTGCCCGCAAAAATAGCTGGCACGCGAGGTGCTCAAGGCGTGGCCTACCCCGTCTCGATCAGCGTCGAGACCCCCACCCCTGGGAGCGCTTCACATGGAACCTGTTCTGCAGCTGACCGTTCGACCGCAGTGGGAGGACACCGACGCGGCGCGCACTCAGGCCGTCTCGTTTCTCCGCGGCCATGCGTTCGGCGAGGCGACCATTCAGGCCACCCAGATGGTGATGTGTGAGCTGACCTTGAACGCCACCAGGTACGGCGCGTTCCACCAGACCCCGCGGCCCGTGAGCATCGCCATCACCGTGCGGGGCACCACGGTGACCGTCGAGGTGCGCAGCCCGGTGGCCTCGCCCAACGACGAGCACCTGCGAAGACTCGATCGCGCGGTGCAGTGGATTCGCGGTTTCCAGAATCCTTTCGAAGCCTACGTGGAACGCCTCAAAGAGGTCTCCGCGAAGTCGATCGAGAGCAGCGACAACGGTCTGGGTCTCGTGCGCATCGCCTACGAGGGCCAGTCGATCCTCGACTTCTTCATGCCCGAGCAGAACGTCCTCTCGGTCTCCGCAGTGCACCGCAGTCAGGCCTGAGGTCACGCGCATGCCCTACCAGACGTTTCAACAGCAGAACCTCACGCTCGAGCTGCACGATGAAGGTGCCGCCATCTCACTGGTGTGGTCGGGCCGCAGTTCGGGCCGCGAGCCGGGCCTGTTCATCGTGCCGGTGCTCTCGCGCGCGGTGGATATGGGCCGCGCTCAGAACAAGCCGCTGGTGCTCGACTTTCAGAGCATGGGGTACATGAACTCGTCGACCATCGCGCCGATCCTCCGCCTGCTGGGCAAGGCGATGCGCACCGCGAACAAGGTGTGCGTCATCTACAAGAAGGAGCTCAAGTGGCAGGAGCTCAGCTTCACCGCGCTCGAGGCCTTCCAGACCCCTGATCAGCGCATCGAGATCCGCGGAGTATGAAGGATGAGCGCGCTCGAACGAAGCGAGGTGCGGGGCAGCGCTGAGATGCTCAACGCAGCGCTGCTGCTCAAGGTCGAGCAGGCCCGGCCCCACTCGTTGTTGGTGCGATTCGACCAGCGGGAGAAACTGCCCGATCACGGCGCTGTCTTCGATCGCCTCACGTTGCAGTGTGCAGGCAGGCGCGCCACGCTGGGCCGGTGCCGGTACGAATCGGGGGCCGCAATCCCCGAACTGACCGAGCCAGCGCCATCTTCGAGCGATGGGCGCCTGGTGTTCCTCGAGCAGGTCTACGACTTCACCCAGCTCATCGCGCACGGAAGAATCATCGAGCTGAGCCAGCGCGTGCGGCAGCTGCCCCTGGTGTGGGGCCGCAAGTCGGCGATCCAGGCGCAGTTTCGCGACCTCACCTCGCAGCTGCTCTACGACTTTCAAGTGTACCGGGGCCTGTTCGACGGGCTCGATCGCAGCCTCGCCGACGAGCCTCCCGAGGTGCGTACCTCGGTGCACGAGGCGGCCATCGCAGCGGAGTACGAGAACTTCAGCGCGTTCTTCGGCACGCAGCTTCAGCACCTGGAGAGCGCCGTTCAACACTTCACCCGCCAGGATCACGAGCGCCACGGCTTCTATTTTCGCAAGCAGCTGTGCGACCTCATTCATGCCTCTGAGTTCCTCGCGCGCACGAACTTGAAGCCGCGCGGGTACTCGGGTGACTCGGTGATGATGCGCATGATCTACGAGCGCCAGTTTCGCGGCCGCTCGTTGTTCTCGAAGTTCATGCACCGCCACCCGCTCGACACCATCGCCGCCGAAGCGGTGCGGCACCGGCGCCAGCTGGTGGCGAGCACGGTGCGCGCTGCACAGGAGCGATGTGCCCGGCGTGACGCACGCACCCGGGTGCTCTCGGTGGCCTGTGGCCCCGCCTGGGAGCTGCGCGACCTGATCAAGACCCCCCGCGATCTCGAACAGCTCGAGCTGGTGCTGCTCGATCAAGATCCACTCGCCCTCGATGACGCGCGCGACACCGTCATGGAACTCGAGCAGCGCTTCCGCACCCGGCTCGACGCGCGGCTGGTCAAAGACTCGGTGCGCACGATGATTGGCGCCACCGATCTCACCTCTCGCTGGGGGCAATTCGACGTCGTCTACGCCATGGGGCTGTTCGACTACCTCACCCCGCCCGTGGCCAGGGCGGTCCTGGGCAGGCTCTACGAGCTGCTCGCGCCCGGCGGCGTGGTGACCGTCGGCAACTTCCACGCGCGCAACCCGACCCGCGTCTACATGGAGTACTGGATGGACTGGGTCATCTATTACCGCGACGAGGCCGAGTTCCTCGAGCTGGCCAGCGAGTTGCCTTTCGCCGAGGTCACCCTCACGTACGAAGCCACCGGGAGCCAGATGTTCCTCCAGGTGCGCAAACCATGACGACCCAAAGAGTTCGACATCGTGCAGGCAGGCGAGCTGATCAGCCTGGCTTCAATGACAGTCGACGAGCACCGTGGCCACCGAACCACCGGCGGCGCGGTCACAGGCCATGCCATGCAGCCTCAGCTCGCCATTGGCCTGGTCGAGCCACTCCCAGCCGTCGGGGCCCTGGGGCACGTCGACGCCATCGACCTGAACGGCGAAGGTGTCGTTGAGGGTCAACCCGTTGAGCAGGAAGGTGCAGCGGGTCAGTTGCGCGGTGATTCGCGAGAACGCGTCGGTCAGCTCGGCCTGGTTGGCGACCGAATAGTACCGCGGGCCGATGCCCATGCGCGGCACGCCTCCTGCGAGGGCCATCTGGTCGAGCGTGGTGGCGAACTGGTTGAGGCCTGAGCCGATGCCGATGACGTAGGTGGGCAGGCCCATGCTGAAGAGGTCTCGCAACGCGGCGAAGGTGCGCTGGTCGTCGAGGCAATGCGAGGCGCTGTCGCAGTTGGAGGGGCCCGCGGGCGGGCTGGTGCACACGCAGGTCGTTCGCATGAGCGCGCCGTTGCAGTTGGGAGCGCCATCGGTCGCGAGGATGACGGCGCGTGCTGAGGTCGCGGTGCGCAGCGTGCGCAGGTGGCTGGCGGCGAGGCTGAGCGCTTCTGCGGTGGGGGTGCCGCCAACGGGCCCCGTGCTGGTGAAGAGGCTCAGCAGCCGGGTGGCGTTGTTCAGCGCGGGCGACAGCTCGACCGTGGTGGGAGCGATGCAGCCGTCGGACTGCACCGGGTACATCAACGCGCCCAAGGCGATTCGTCGATCGAGCGGCGGCAGCACGGAACGCAGCGACGACTCGAGCACGTCCCACCGGCTCAGGCCTCCGTCCTGATTTCCATCGAGGTCTTGCAGCATCGAGCCCGAACGATCGATGACGAACATCGCGGTGGGCAACGCAGGCACCAGTGGGAGGGGCCGGGGAACACAGGGGCCGGCGTCAGGTGGACCGGCATCGGGCGAACCCGCATCGCGCGGACCCGCGTCTGGAAACCCTGCGTCGGGGCGGCCCGCATCGATGGAGCCGGCGTTGACTGAGGCGTCCATCGAGTAGCGCACCACCTCGGTTCGCCCGCACGCGACGATGAGCACGGCAGTGAGGGTGAGCAGGCTCAGACGCAGGGCAGCAACTCAACCGGATCGTCCGCAGGGCACAAGGGCTTTCCACGGCGACTATGCTTCGCCACGTGACCCGAGCCCTCTGCTTCAGCCTCGCACTGAGCCTCGCTGCCTGCGCCCACAACGACAGGAAGACAATGAACGCCGACCCTCCGTGGAGCAGCATCGTCATCGCTGACGGCTCCGCCAACGTGTACCGCTTCACGCGAGAGGCGAACGGCCGAGTTCAGTTCGTCTACGAGCCCATCACCCAAGAGCAGAGTTCGAGCGGCATGCACGACGGCGGCCCACCGCTCAAAGAAGACCTCGCCGCTGACGATGCGCGGCTCACCGAGGTCTGGAAGCACCTGCAGAAGCTGGAAGCCGGGGTGCAGCTCCACACGCCCGATCGCAACAAGGGCACGGGCGCCATTCACTGGGTTGCCCCTACGGGAAACCGCGACTTCATCATCCGCATGGGCGCTGAGCTCAGCGGCCTGCTGTCGCTGCTGAAAAAATTTGGCTCGTGAGCGCTGCTACCGCGTCACGTCAGCCGGAATGACGATGGGCTCGCGCAACACCATCGCGCGTTCCAGCAACATGCGATGCGACGCCATCAGCTCGAACTTCACGCCCATGCCCGGACGGTGTCGCAACGACACGCGCGGGACAGCCCTCGTCCACTCGACCACCCCTTCAACCTGGAGCGTCTCACCCCAGGGCAACAGCACGTCGAGGTTCACGGAGGTGCCCACTGCCGAAGGTGTACCCGTCACCACGAACACCCCGCGGATGGAGCCGTCGTCCCCCGCGTAGATCTGGTGATCCGACAACACGTCGAGCTTCAGCGTGACCTGCGTCGAGGTGGTGAAGACGCCTGAGATAGACGACTCGATGTAGCGGGCGATGGAAGGGCGAGGGCGGTACGTGCCGCTCACCGAGCTCCGGGTTCCGCTGGGTGAGCCGTCACTCACTTCTTGCCGCCGCCCGGGTTTGCGGTGCCGCCGTTGTTCTGCGTGGTGTTGCCGGGGTTGGTGCCGTCGGCCTGACCGGAGCGGTTGTTCACGTTGCCGCTGCCGTTTCCGCTGTTGCCCGATGATCCAGTCGAGCCGGTTGAGGCAGTGGAACCCGTCGAGCCCGTCGAGCCCGTCGAACCCGTCGAACCCGTCGAACCCGTCGAGCCCGTCGAACCCGTTGAACCCGACGAACCCGTTGAACCCGACGAACCGGTTGAACCCGACGAACCGGTTGAACCCGCCGAGCCGGTTGAACCCGCCGAGCCCGAGGAGCCGGTTGAACCCGACGCTCCCGTTGAACCCGACGCGACCGCTGAACCCGACGCGCCCGTTGAACCCGACGCGCCCGTTGAACCCGACGCGCCCGTTGAACCCGACGCGCCGGCCGAACCCGATGAACCGCTCGCAGCAGCGGGCGCCGGCGCAGGGTTCGAGACGGAACCGTAGGAAGATGGGGGCAAAATGGGTCGTTTTACGTGTTGGTTGCCGATGTCGTCGTAGAGAACGTGCGCTTTCTTGTCAGCGAAGGCAGCGGCAGAGGCGAACACGAGAACCGCGATGGCGAGACGCTTCATTTTATTCTCCAAACTCATACACCTCGAGGATGTCAGGCCACGGATCCGCGTCGAGTTGCGCGGTCGCGATGCAGTAATAGGAGGTGGCGCCCCAGGGCTGGCTGAGCTGGTACGTGTACCGACCGCCCTTGTAGGAAGTTTGCGAGAGGCGAGTGCCCCCGTTGATCTCGAAGCCGAGCGACCTGAAGTTGTCGGCGTAGACGCCATGCTCCAAATAGTAGATCTGCTGCGCAGCCCACAGTGCGCTCAGGCCGGTGACGGCTTCGGTGCGCTTGGCGAACATGAGCTGTGCGCTGAACTCATTGATCGAAATGGTCGCCAGCAGGCCGATGATGGCCACCACCAGCATCAGCTCGATCAAGGTGAAACCACGGCGAGAAGTCCGGAGCACGCCAACGTTCTTTGCAGCTCGCGGACCAGCGGCCTTCGTCGCGCTTTCAGCCGGTTGGCGCACGCGAGGTTTGGGGCTGGGTGAGGTCACCCAGCGCGCCCTGGGGCTCTTCACCCACCCGGGTCGGTGTCGAGGTGTGACTCGAGCCCATGTCTGCGCAGGCGGTACCGCAAGGTGTCGCGCGAGAGCCCGAGCAACCGCGCCGCGCCGCTCACGTTGCCCGACGCCATCGCCATCGCGTGTTCGAGGATCGCCTTCTCCAGCACTTCGAACGAGATGCCCTCGGCGGGGAGCTCCACCCGCACGCCACTCGCGCTCGCCTCAACCAGCACCGAGGCAGGCACCGCAGGAGCGGGCCCGAGGCCGGGAAGCACGCCGAGCTCGGTTGCGCCCGCGGGCGACAGCAGCACCGCGCGCTCGATGGCGAACTTCAGCTCACGCACGTTGCCGGGCCACGAGTGCGCCTGCAGCTGCAGCTCGGCCGACGGTGAGAGGTGAAGGCCCAACCGTTGATACCGCACGGAGAGCTCTGCGACGAAGGCACGCGCGAGTAACACCACGTCACCACCTCGCTCGCGCAGCGGCGGGATGAAGAGCGGAAGCGCCGCGAGCCGATGGTAGAGGTCGGGGCGGAACCGGCCCGTACGCGAGGCCTTCTCGAGATCGACGTTCGAAGCGGCGATGACCGCGACGTGCACCTGACGATCTCTCAACCCACCAACCCGGCGCAGCAGGCCCGACTCGAGCACCTTGAGCAACTTCGCCTGCACGTCGAGGGGCAGCTCGCCCAGCTCGTCGAGAAAGAGCGTGCCTTTGTCAGCTGCTTCGAAGAGCCCGGCCTTGGCCTGCTTTGCATCGGTGAAGGCGCTGCGCTCGTGCCCGAAGAGCTCTGATTCTATCAACGTGGCGGGCAACGCAGCGCAGTTCACTTCGATCCAGGGCGCGGCGTCACCGAAACGGGCTTGATGCAACGCGCGCGCGACCACGCCTTTCCCCACGCCGGTCTCACCCTGCAGCAGCAACGGAGGACCACCCACGGGCAGCCGGGCGAGCATCGTGATGCGCTCCCGCAATTCCCGCATGGGCGCGCTGTCTCCGAGCAGCGTGTGGGTCGCACCGGTGCGGGCCCACGCGAGCTCGCGCTGCACGCGGCCCCCGGTCATCGCGCGATCCACCAGGCGCACCAGCCGGGCGAGATCCACCGGCTTCTCCACGAACTCGAAAGCGCCAGCGCGCATCGCCTCGACCGCGAGCTGCACGCTGCCATGCGCGGTCATCACCACGCACACCAGGTTGGGCTCGAGCTTCTTGAGCTCGCAGACCAGCTCCACCCCGCTCATTCCGGGGAGCTGCACGTCGGTCACCACCGCGTCGGGCGTCGCGAGCTTCGCAGCGGCCAGGGCGTCTTCGGCGCTGATGAACCGCGTGACCTCGTGACCGCTGGTGGCGAAGTAGTCGCCGATCAACCGGTTCAGCGTCGGGTCGTCTTCCACGATGAAGATCATTCGAGCCCCACCGACGGCAACACGAGCGAGATGCGCGCCCCGCCTTCTTCACGATCCTCCATCACCAGCGCGCCACCGTGACGCTCCGCCACCCGGCGAGCGATGGCCAGACCCAGGCCGCTTCCTGCCGCGCGGGTGGTGACGCCCGCTTCGGCACGACGCGCCGCGCTGGGCAGCCCGGGGCCGTCGTCTTCCACCACCAGGGCGACGAACGAAGTTCCGGTGGGCCGTGCGCCGTCGAGCCCCACCCGCACCGGCGGCGCCACGCGGCGCGCCGAGAGCCGCACGCTGGCGCCCCGGCCCTGAGCCGCGGCGATCGCGTTCTCCACCAGGTTACGCAGCGCCATTTCGAGCAACGACCCATCGACCTCTACACCGAGCCCGGGCGCTTCGTCGTGCGTGGTGAGGGTGAGGCCGTGCCGCGTGGCCTCCGAGCCGTACGCGCCTTGCACCTGCGTCAGGAAATTTTGAACGGGCACCCGCTGCCGGGAAAAATTCACCTGGCCGGCCGCGCGCAGAAAACGCTGCACCTGCTCGGTGAGCCCGAGGGTCAGCCGCACCACTTCATCCAACTCGGAGCGCGCGACGTTGCCATCACCCAGCTTGAGCTGCGCCAACTGAACGGCCGCGGAGATTCCGGCGAGCGGCGTCTTGAGCCCGTGTGAGAGCGCGGCAGCCAGCTCACCGAACGCTCCGAACCGCGCGCCTTCACCGAGCTGCGCCCGAGCCGAGTAGAGCGCCTCGAGCCGCTCACGCAGCAGCCGCTCGACCTCTGCCGTATCGGCGGCCGGCGCCTCGCGTGTTGCAGCGGGAGCAGCCGTGCCCCCCGCGGCCAGCATCACGAACACCGCTGCGAGCACCAGCGCCAGGCCCAGCCACACCGCGCTGCGCGATCTCTCTTCCACCGCGTCGACCTGCGCCCAGGTGTGCTGAAGCTCGAGCGTCGCGTCGAGGGTCACGGGGGTGATCAGATCCTCATTCGAAGCGCAGCCACCATCGGCCACGCAGGTCAGCGCGTGCTGCAGCAGCTCTCGTTGCTTCTCGGTGCGCGCGGTCTTCAACGCTTCGGTCAACAGCAGCTGCGCACTTCGGGCGGTGCCCGCTTCGACTTTGAGCTGCTGGCCCACCACGTCGAGCGCACGCGCAGGCCCCATCGCGGTGGAGAGCTCGGACACCAGGTGTTTGCGCGCAGAGACCGTCTCCTTCACGGCACTGACGGCCACGAAGAACCCGGTGACGGCGAGGGCCAGCGCGATCGCGAGCACCATCAGGCGCTTCACTGCACCACCAGCACGTTCCCCGATTCGATCTGCATCACCACCTGCTCTTCGAGCATCACGGTGGCGGCCGACCAGCCGCGCGCGTTGACCTGCCTGGCCAACTCGAGCGCCACCGCCGAACGCGACGCGGTGTCCATCAAGGCCCAGCGTGACTTGTCCACCGAGCCCACGAAGATGGCCGGCACGGTCTGCGTGGTCGCACCCGAGACGATCAACGGCGAGAGCGCGGCGCATTCGGCGAGGCCGAGCTCGTTCAGCTGCGCCTCGTGGGGGCTGCGGAAGAGCATCACCAGCATCAAGATGAGCGCGATCGCTCCGAGCACCAGCCGCTTGTCTTCGCGGCGATTGGCGTGGAGCGCCATGAACTCGCGAGCCCCGGGGGCACGCCCGGCGGCACGGTCACCCTTGCTGCGCTCGAGCCAGTCTTCGAACTGCCGGGTCTTTTCCGACTCGTCTTCACGCAGCTGCGCGAAGATGGCCTTGATGCGCAGGTCGACCTCGGCGAGGTGCCGCTCGAGCTCGGTGCCCTGCAGCTGTTCTGCTTCGGCCAGCCGCGCGACCGTGGCGCTGGTCGCCTCGTTGAGCTCGATGACGGCGGTCATCACGTCGGGGTCGAGCAGCTGCTGGCGCAACGAGAGCTTGTAGCCGCGCACGTCGACGAAGAAGCCCGAGTCGATCAGCTCCTTGAGCCGGGTGAAGCTGCCCAGCCGGCGAATGGCGTCATGGCAAAATGCCACCACCGCCTCGCGTGTGCTGGAACCCAGCGTGGGCGGGGGCAACGCCTCGGCGAGCAACTGGCGGCGGCGCGCGGGCGTGTCGTCTTCGGCGCTGACGAAGAAGCTGACCAGGCGGGTGAGCAGAAACTGAATGCGATCGAGCCGGGTGGGGTCGACGCCAGCGTGGCGCCCCAGCAGGGTCGCGTAATCGGCCAGAGCCACCGAGCTGGCGCGCGAGGCATCGAAGTGGGCACGAAACCACCCCATCGGAATCTGCGCGTCGAGCGCCTCGAGCTTCTGCTCGAGCACCGAGACGTTCGACTCGAGCCTGCGCAACGAGTCATCGAACGCGTCGCCCTCGAGCAGCACCAGCGCGTTGAAGCCGGCCTCGGTGGCGCCAAGGAGCTTTTCCAGCTCTTCGTACTCAGCGGTCGCCGCAACGAGCGGCTCAATGAGGCCGAGTACGCGGCCGTGACCTCTGAATTGTTCGGCCGCGCGCCTGGATCGTCCCACCAACTGCTCCGCGCGTTCGCTCAATGAGTTCCAAGTCTAAGCCGCCAGGGCGAGGGTCGCTCGCCGCGCTTCATCGTCATCCAAAAACTTGCGGGTTTCACAGGTCGCCACACACTTGTAGCAGCTCACCGGTCGTCCCTTCGAGGTTCCCATGCATCACGTCGCTCCCGTCGAATCTCTCCAGGAACGCTCTTCTCGGGCCCCTTTGAAGCACCCGGTGCGGGTCACCATCGCTGGCGAGCGCGTGGTGCGCGTGCTCTCGGGCGACATCTCGCCCAACGGCATGTTTCTCATGATGGCTGACCCGCCGGAGCCTGGGACCGTGGTGACCCTGGCCTTCGAGGCGGGCGGCAAGGTGCTCCCTTTCGCCGAGGGTGAGGTGGCGTGGAGACGCAGCCAGGCGCGCGGCGGGTTTGGCGTGCGCTTCACCCGCTATCTCCACCCCCGCGCCAAAGCGCTGGTCGATTTCCTCGCCGAGAACGTCGAAAACGGCAGCCTCAAGCCGCAGCCTCCACCGGCCCGCGTGCGCCGCTGGTCGGGGCTCGCCGTGCTGGCGGCGATGATCGCGCTGTTGATCGCCTGGGGCGCGGTGCCCGCGAAGTCGACGGCGCTCGAGGCGGGCCTTGTGTGCGTGCCGCCTGCAACCGCTCCAGTCGCGCCCCTCGTCGTGGTGGCGCCGAAAGCCGAGCCCATCGTGAGCGCCGAGGTGGTCGCGAAGAAGAGCGCCCCCAAAGCCAACCGCCTGGCAGAGAAGCCGCGCGCCGTGCCCACCCTCGCGCGCACGTTCGCCTCGGCGGTCAAGCCCGGGCAGTTCTCGAGCACGCCCATTCCTTCGGGCGCAGCGCGGCTGGTGAACGTCTCGCGGGTCAGCGGTGCCTTGCGCGTGGCCATCGACACGGTGGCCGGGGCGCGCGTGACCGGCGTGACGACCTTGCAGAACCCGGCCCGGTTGATCATCGACGTGACGGGGTTGCCGCCCATCTCCACGCACGTGGTCAGCCTCAATGACTCGGAGTTGAGGAAGATCTCGGTGGTCAAGCAGGGCAAGGGCACCCGGCTGGTCATCGACCTGGTGCGCCTGCCGACGCGCGTGGTGCAGCAGGGTGACTCGGCGTTGATCAGCTTCTAGAGCCTGACTCCCACCGGGCATTCAACCACCCGATTGAACGTGAACCCCACGTTCGCAGAGCCGGGGATTCAGCCGAACAGCGAGAGCAGACGGGTCATGTCACTTTCCAACGTGGCCGTGACCTGAGTGAGCGTGGCGCCGCGCAGGCGGTCCTTGGTGGCGGCGTAGGCTTGACGTGAGAGAGCACCGAGCTTCTCGGCTTCGGCCAGGGCGCGGGTGAGCACCTCGACAGCAGGCGCCGCCTCATCGAGGTAGCCCGCCTTCACGGCCTCTTCCGGGGTGTAGATTTTCGCGCCCAGGGTGGCCCGGGACAGCTCGGTGGGCGCCAGCCGTGCGCGGGCGAACTCCACGCCGAGCACCGGCAGGGGCATGCCGATGGTCGTCTCGTTGAGCCCGATGCGGTACGGCCCCACCGCTCCGATGCGCACGTCGGCCGTGAGCAGCAGCTGCGCCCCCCCCGCCAGCGCGTGACCGGTGCAGGCGATGACGAGCGGCATCGGCAGACCGAACAGTTTGACCAGCAGGTCCGCTCCGCGGAGGAACAGCTTCTTGACGCCCTCGGGGCCGGCGGTCATCACCTTGAGATCGAAGCCCGCGCAGAAACGGTCGGGGCGGCCGGTGAGCACCACCGCGCTCGCTTCTTTCCCGGCGCGCTCGATCGACTCGAGCAGAGCGGTGATCATCTGATCAGACAATGCGTTGGCCTTGCCGTCATCCATGCGGAGCACGGCGGTGCTGCCTTCGAGCGTGTAGCTGAGGGGAGACATGGCGCGCATCGTACCGCGTGCGTCAAAACTCTGGCGCGTCGCAGGCAAGCTTTCGGCCTCAGCGCTCCTTACGGTTCTTCATGTTGGATCGGCTCACCGCATTCTTCTACGCGGTCAAAGACCCCGGAGAGGATCGACGCGCGCGCGCGCAGTTGATGATCATCGCGCTCGTGAGCGGCGTTCTCTCATCGTGCGTCGTGGCGCTGCTCTCGATCGTGATGCTGCCCCCGGCATCGATGCTCGAGCCCCTCGCAGGAATCATCGCCTGCGTGGGTTCGCTGCTGGTGCTGCGGGTGAGCCGTTCACTCGAGGTGACCAGTCATGTGCTCGCTGCGTTGGTCACGGGCCTCTACGCTGGCTGCGCGCTTCTGGTGGGTGACCCTTCGTTCGTTCCTTGGGTGGCCATCGTGCCCTTCGTCTTGCTGCTGCTGACGCGCATTCGGTTCGCGCTGGTTTGGTTCATCCTCAACTCGGCAATCATCGCGGCCATCTCGCTCTACTTCCTCGCCGACCCCTCACGGCTTCATCTCGCCAGCCACGGGTTGATCTTCTCTCGAATGGTGATCTTTCTGGTGGCGGTCTTCGGGCTCACCCTGACTTTTGCGCTGGGCCGCGAACGCACCCAACGTTCACTCGAGGCCGCGCGCGACGAAGCGAACCGCGCCACCGCACTCAAGAGTGAGTTTCTCGCCAGCTTCAGTCACGAGATTCGCACGCCCCTCAATGGGGTGCTGGGCACCGCCGACGGGCTGCTCGCGGGTGACCTGGCGCCCGAGGTGCGCGAGCAGTTGCTCATCATTCAACGCAGCGGCTCGAGCCTGCTGCGCACCATCAACGACGTGCTCGAGCTCTCCCGTATCGAGGCGGGCCGGCTCGACCTCTTTCCCGCGCCGACCGATCTCCCCGCGATGCTCAGCGAGGTGGTCGACCTGTTCAAGGCCCGCGCTGCTTCGAACGGCGTGGCCCTCAGGCTGGCGATCGAGCCCGGCCACCCCTCCCACGTGAAGGTCGATGATCTGCGGCTGCGCCAGGTGCTGCAGAACCTGGTGGGCAACGCGGTGAAGTTCACCCGACGCGGCGAAGTGGTGGTTCGCCTGGGCACCGGAACCATCGCCGATGGTCACGTGCTGACCCGCATCTGCGTGGAAGACACCGGGCCCGGCATCGAACCCGAAGCGCTCACCCGGCTCTTCACCGCCTTCACCCAGGCGCGCCCTCGCACCGATCGTGCTGACGGCGCAGGCCTGGGCCTGGCCATCAGCAAGCAGTTCGTCGACCTGATGCAGGGCAAGCTCGACGTCGAGTCGACCGTCGGTCAGGGCACCACCTTCCGCATCGAGCTGGTGCTCCCCCTGGCGCAACACGAAGCCGCGCCCGCGCTTCCCAGGGTGCAGACCGCCGGGGCGTCGCCGCTCAAGCTGCTGGTGGTGGACGACAATGAGATCAACCTCAAGGTGGCGGTGACGCTGCTGGGCAAGCTGGGCCACACGTGCGTCGTCGCGCGAGATGGAGAGCAGGCGCTGGCCGCGGTCGCGCAGCATCAACCTGACGTCATCTTCATGGACTGTCACATGCCGGTGCTCGACGGTCTTGATGCCACGCGCAGGCTGCGTGCCGCAGGTGATGGCCGGCCGGTGGTCGCCCTCACGGCTTCGGTCTACGCAGAAGACATGCAGCGCTGCCTGGCCGCGGGCATGAACCACTTCGTCTCGAAGCCGGTCACGCTGGCGGCCCTCAAGCAGGCGCTGCGCGAGGTCGACAGCTCGCCTGCGACCCTGAACGCCGTGGAGCTGCAGGCGGACCGGCGCGTGTTGGTGGTCGATGATGATCCGCACGTGCGATGCATGACCGTGCGGCTGCTGCGGGCTGAAGGGTTCGAGGTGAACGACGCCGCTGACATCGAGGCGGCGATGATTCTGTTCGAGCGCGCGGCGCCAAGTCACCTGCTGGTCGATCGGGTGTTGGGGGGCACCGAAGACGGCATTCACTTCGCCGAACGTCTTTCCCGCCGCCACAGCGGGCTGCAGGTGGTGATCACTTCAGGCCAGGCACCCACCCATGATCAGCTCTGCTTGCTGCAGGCCACAGGTGGCCGCTTTCTCGCCAAGCCGTACAGCCTGCAAAACCTGCTCTTCTCTCTGACGGGTGAGGACGCTTAGCGCCCCGCCTTCCACCTCGTGACGCCTCGTGAATCAGCTGCACGACACGTCGATGAACTGACGCGTTCGGCGCTCGCGGGTCAGGCCTTCTGGAACACGGGCCAGCCCAAAGGCGAGCAATCACGAAGCGGCGAGCGCATCGGCGATGGTGAGCAACGTCACCATGTCATCGGCGCCTTCAGACAACTCAGGCACCGCGATGGCCGTCGCGCTCGTACCCGCGCGCTGCTCGAGCTCTGTGAGCAACGCGAGATCGCGCTTGGCCGCGTCGAGTTCACTTTGCGCCATCGCCTGCAAGCGCGGCAGCGCGGCCCTCGCTTCCGCCGGCAAGTCTTCCAGCGACGTCTCATCAGGCCACCGCTTGCTCGTGTTGCGCGCGCGGCTGCGGTTGAGCACGAAGCCCCTGAACGGCAGCCCCAGCTCCTTCGTCTTGTCCTGAAAGAAGTGCGCTTCGGCCAGGGTCGCGGGCGCCGGCGAAGTGATTAGCAGGAACGCCACGTCAGGCCCGCTCAAGAACGTGCGCATCGCGTTCACGTCGACGTTGAGCGCCGAGAAGATGCCCGAGAAGGTCATCATGAAAGTGACCAGCTCGTGCGCGAACTCTTCGCCGAACACCGCGCCGAGGATCTTCTCGATCACCTTCGAGGCCGCGCGCGCCATCAGGCTGTCGCGTTTTGGCAGGAACGCCTGCAGGGCTGAGCTGTCCACCAACCCCGAGAGCCGCCGCGGTGCTTCCAGAAAATCGAGTGCGTGACGCGAAGGCGGCGTGTCGAGCACCACCAGGTCGTAGCGGCCTTCGTTGACGAGGCGGTGCAGCGCCTCCATCGCGGTGTACTCGTGCATGCCCGCGACCATCGACGAGACCTGCTGGTAGATGCGGTTGCTCAACACCCGCTCGGCATCTTCGGGCGTCTTGGTGAGCCTTCGCACCGACTCGTCGGCTACCAGCTTGGGGTCGAGCATCCACGCATCGAGCGAGGCCGGCGCGTGAATACCCGCGGCGATTTGACGATCCGGCGGCACCGCCACCGGCGTGGGTGGATTGCGCGAGACACCCAATGTCTCTGCCAACCGCTTCGACGGATCGATGGTCAACACCAACACCCGGCGACCCGAGCGTGCAGCTGCCAGTGACAGGGCCGCGGCCGTGGTGGTCTTGCCCACGCCACCCGCGCCGCAGCACACGATGACCCGCCGGTTGCGGATGAGCTCACCGATGCGCACCAGCTCGTTCGTCATGAGGTGCGCCCTTCGCGGTCGAGCACGTCGGCCAGCCCGCTGATGAGCGCCGCCCCGTGCGCGAGTTCGGGCAGCTCGATGATGGGCAACTTCGTCCCCGCGCGCAGGCGGGCGATCTCCCGGCGCGCGAGCACCGGCCTTCGAAACCCTTCGGCGCCCAGCGGATTGATGCGCTCGAGCGGGCTCTGCAACGCAGCACGCTCAGCGGCGCTGAAGGGATCGACCGGCACCCGGTTCATCAACACGCCCCCCGTGTGCATGCCCGTCTTCTGCAACCCCTCGAGCAGCTCCAGGCACTCGCTGACCGGCAACGTCTCGGGGATCGCCACCACCCACGCCGCGCCCAGCTTGGGGTCGTTCAGGTACGACTGCCCTTCTCGCAGCGCTGCGGCGATCGGCCCGCGCGGCACCAGGCGCAGCAACAACTCGGGCAGCCCAGTCAACGAGAGCGTGTGACCCGTCGCGGGCATGTCGATGAGCACCAGCTGGTGCTCCGGCTCACCGTTGGGGAGCTTCGCGCGCAGCAGGGTGAGCAGCTGAAAAAAGACGCCCATCTCCTTGAAGGAAGGGCCCGCCGAGAGCAGCCGCCGCAACGAATCGGAGCTCAGCGCCGCACGCGCCAACGTTCCCGAGCGGAGCACCGACTTGAGGAAGAGCTCCTGACCCGAGCGCGCCAGCAGCACCACGCCGTGAATTCCGGGCGTGACGAGCGAGGGGGCGGCGGTGAACCTGTCGCGGCCAAAGTGACGGGCCAGCGGCGAGTAGTCATTCGGGTCGTCACCGATGTCACAGATGAGTACCCGCAACCCCTTGCGCTGGGCCTGCGTGGCGAGGGCGGCTGTCAGCGAAGAGCGGCCGACGCCACCCTTGCCGGTCATCAATACCACTCGCTTGGTGAACAACTCCTGAAGGGAACTCATGCGACGGGTGCATCGCTAGCACAGCCGCATTGCAAACTTCGGGAGTCTTTGAGGGTTCAGCCCCCGGGTGCCCGGGCGCGGGGGAAAAACGGTTCGATCGTCGGGGCGCTCGATCTTTCGACCCCGAGCATGCAGTGGGCCGCGTACTTCGGGGTCCCTCGATTCGCTAGTGGCTCCAGGCGCCCAGACCGGTGCCGCTCGGGCCATCAAGCGCATCGTCGATCGTCCCCTCGAGCATGGCATCGGTGACGATTAGCGTGAGCGTCGCCCGCCGCATCACACTGTTGTCGAGCCAGAAGTCGTTGCTGCCGCCGTCGGTGAGGCGGCCTCTCATCACCTCAAGCCAGCAAGCGTTCGGAGCTCAAGCTGCTTTCGAAGCTGGCGAGATTGGGGCAGGTGAGCCCTCAATCAGACTATGAGGTCGTAGCGCTCTACCCAGCTCCGCTGGTTTAAAGCGTGACGAGGTTTTGCCGCGTCTGGTGCCGCGAACGGCGCTCGGCTCGTAGTGTCGCTCACGCGAGCGGGGGCGACCACGCCTGGAACTCAGCTTGCGGTCAGTCACGTTTCGTTGCCTACGTGCCCGAGCGCGCATGGATGTTTGGAGGTCTCGCTACCAAAAGCGCGAACCCAAGCGCCGGCCTCGAACTGATCGGCTTCGCCTTCGACACGGGGACCGTGGCGCTCACAAGGCGGATAGCAGCTGACGACAGGTGGGTGCTGGTTGCTGTCGACACCCCGGACTGCACCGCCCAGTGGGCGAGCGAGCGCTGGTTTGTGACTTGGTGATGCTGCATTTCGGTGTTGCGGCCTGCCTGCTCCTTTCTTGCGCGGGTTCTACGGCGGCCATTGACGGGCGGAGCGATGGCGCCTGAGTCGACGAAGCAGGCGATGCGGGCGGAAACACCGACGGCGGCGTGACGCGGGACCGCCCGACCCTGCTTCGTCATACCTCCCTAAGAATGGCTCGACGCTGGTCAGGGAGCACCCTGTGGTTCCCTCGGTCGAAAGCTGGACCGCTCGTCACCTCGTTCGAAACACGCGACAACTGCGCTGCAACGTCCTTTCCGAACGCCAGGGCGCACGCATGCGGCCTCTTGCCGGGCTCCTTGCAGTACCGCACCGTCGATCTTTCCCGTGCTGTCGACTTCGCTGTGCCACCATCCAAAACTTTGTTGGAACGCCTCGCGTTCCCAGCACCAAGCAGATACACATACAAATACAGACAACCACTATCACGTACATTGACAGAAGTCTTGGTCGAGATTACGCGGAAAGTATGCTCATACTCAGCCTGATGGTTGTGTTGTCAGCCCCCCCCCCCCTCCAGTGAAATTCCGGGCTGCCACATCGTCGCTTGGAAGCCTGGAATCAGTGCTTCTCATGCTGCTCCTGAACTCATCGCAGCGATCGGCGGTGAGCAGGGCGCGATGCTCGAGGAGCTCATCAACGGGGCGGTCATCCACGGCTGGTACGAGCGGCAGCCAGAAGAAGCGGCGCAGATGAAGGAAGTGAGCTTTGTGGAGCCCTGCTACCGCGGGACCCTGAGCTCCGTGAGAGCCATGAGCACGCAGGACGCGCAGCTCGACCGGGTTGACCAACGCGAGCTCAGCCGAGACACGCACCTGCGCGGGACGGTAGGGGGAGAGGATTCACGGCTCTACGTGCTGGACACTGGGGTCAACCTGTTGCCTTCAGAGTTCGCGGCCAGAGCATCGCAGCTGTTCGTTGCCAGCGGGCTGGGCGGCGGCATGGGTGACCTACGGGGTCACGGCAGTCAGATGGGCTCCATCGCCGCCGGTTCAGACCGAGGACTCGCGTACAGCGCTCAGGTATTCTCAATCAAGGTCGGTGGTGCGAACAGCGCTGACGACACCATCGACAGTGACAAGGTGCTCGAAGGGCTGAACTTCCTCGCTGGCTTGGGGCAACCGGGCGTTGTCAACATGTCTCTTGCAGTCGTGCGCTCCGCGACCTCACCTGACATCGCGTCGATGCGACTGGCCGTCAACAACCTGACGGGCCAGGGTTATGTCGTCATCGCCGCGGCGGGGAATGGACCGACCGGTACGCCGGGGATCCCCATCACGGGCACGTTCGTGCACTCCCCAGCGGAGGTCGCAAGTGCCTTCACGGTCGCGGCGAGCAATCACTCCGACGGCTTTCCAGACAGCCGCTTGCTCACCTCGAACTATGGCCCGGAGGTCGATCTCTTCGCGCCCGGAACGCTTAGGGGCCGCGACCACAACAATGTTTTGCAAACGAACTCGGGCTCGTCCGGTGCGGCCGCGCTCGTTTCAGGCACCACTGCCGCTGCGCGCGAGTACCGAACCGGCTTTAATTACGCCCAGTCGCTCGACCTGCTGAAGGCTCGGGCGCGCACCACGCCCGTCGACAACAGCGGCTCTCCCAACGCGTTGGGTCAGCTCTTCACGGACTTGGGCACGGTGGAGCGGCCTGCCCTCAGCCTTCTCGCGACTCCGGCGACGTGTCTCAACGGGCAGATAATCAACGTGCGCTGGATCACGACCGCGACCGTCTCGGACAGCAGCGGCAACACCTACGTCGCACAGCGGCAAGACATCGGCGCTGCCTGCGGCGATTATGGCTTGAGCAAGGGCAAAGCCAACCTGCGGGTTCAGCGCTTCAACGCGTCGGGGAGCGTCCTGTGGACCAGGCTCTTCGCAGACCCCGACCCGACGAACCTCAACATCAACGACTCCATCGCAGACCTGGCAGTCAATGGGGACAACACCAAGCTGTTGCTCGCCCTTTCCACTGCCGATGCCTCGCGAGTATCGGCGAGCGTCAACCACGTCTTTTTCTCGGGCAACTCGGTAGACGCCTACGGCGTGCTGCTCGAGACGACATCGGGCACGGCCACCTGGTCGGTTCGTCTTGGGACTTCAGCCGCGGGAGCGGCGTCGGGCATCGACCTCGCGCGGACGGCCTTCTTCAGCCGGAACCTCCCAGAAAACGCCTTCATCGGTGGACAAGCGCAGGGCTCGTTCTCACCCGCGGTGCTGGTTGGTTTCAACGATGCCTTCGTGTGGAGCGGTGCGGCCACGGGAGGCAACACCTTGACCTTCGCTCAGTTCGCGAAACCAGGAAACGTCATCATCAACGATGGCGCCGCGCTGGGCACGGGGGCGGTGCTGGTCGGAGCCACGAACGCTGACCCGTCCTCCGGTGCGGCCCTGCCCAACTACGATGAACTGACCATCCGCCAGCTGGGAGCTTCGGTCTTGTATTCGACGGTGGCGAACCCAACCACGGACGATGAAATCGTCGAAGTGGCCAAGGCGGTCGACACGAGTGGCTCGGTCGAGACCCTCTTCGTCTCCAGGCTCTCACGCACGTCACCTTCTGGCATGAACGTGGCGCGGCTGACGCGGTTGCCGGACAACCAAGCCAACCTCTCAGCGCCCAGCTGGACCTCCGAGCAGCAGATTCTCAGCTCTCGCGTGAGCAAACTCGCCCTCACACCCGAAGACGTTTACTGGCTGGCCGGGCCTCTGCTGGTCAAGGCAAGTCGGCGGGAGGGGCTCACGGCCTTCTCAGAGTCGTTTCTGAGCGGGATGACGTGGCTGACCCTCAACGGCGCCAACGGAGGAGAGACCCTTTGGGCGCTGGAGGGCAGTGAGGTGCAGCGAAGGAAGGCGCGGTGAAGCCTCACTGGCTCCTGGTGATTATTTGTTCGTGTGGCGCCTGCCCGAGCCCAGACACGATCGAGCTTCCTGTGGGCAGAATCTCGGTCGGCGACGCCGGTGGCAAAACCGAATTGGATGCGGGTTGGGACGCAGGCCAGGCCGACTCCGGCGTGGTGGCAGCGTGCAGTCAACCGCGAGTGCCCCGCATTGACTTCCGTCCTTCAGGAATTCCAACCAATTGGAGCGTGACTCGAAGTTACGGCCATCGCCAGGGAACCTACTTTGGCAACTCGCCCGAGAAACAGGTTGCTTATAAAGAGTTTCACTTCGACGGGGGCGCAATCACAACCACAGACTCCGTCATCAAGCTCGATGCGCTCGGGGTCACCGACGTTGACGGCAGCATCTGCGGCGCACTCAGGGCCAACAGCGGCATCGCGCAACTCGCCCTTCAGTTTCCAGACGGAGGCGTGTTTTCCCCCGAGCTCGATGGGTACTGCGTCGGATATCAAAATGGGTGGTGGCTCACGCGCGCCAACCGACGCCTGCAGCGGGGGCGTCACACTGAGCTCGACTGGACGAGCGACAGAGATGTCGACCCCCTCGATATCGGCGAAGACGGCACCGTACTCGCGCTCTACTGGCCGGGGGGACAGTCCCCAAAAAACTACCTCTACCCCAATGAGCAGTTCTTACCGCCACTTTTTGACGGCGGGTACACCAACGCCAGGGCAGTGGCCAACAGAGGCTTGGTGGTGGGCAACGCAATTACCGAAGAGGGCTCAAAGGTGCCTGTTCGATGGGTCAAAGGCCAGATTCAGCGACTGCCGACACCGTTCGAGCCTGAGGGCTCTTACATCTACGCGCTGGGTTCTGATGGCAGGCTGTGCGGACAAATCCGCGCCGGCTCATACTGGCCGGTCATTGCCTGGAGTTCTCGAAATGAGTTCGCAGACATGACTGAACTCGCTTCCGACGCCGGGGTCGAAATCGTGAACTGCCTCAGCGTGCTGGCAGATGATTGGTTTACGGTTTCCTACAAGGATCCGCTGGACACGCCATTGGTCGGATTCGCCCGCATTCAATGGGATTGCCCGGACTGAGCTGGCAGGACAAACAGTATTCGGCAAAGGCAAAGGTGGGCTCTTCCCGGTCCAGACGGGTTTAGCAGCCCGTTGAAGTAACTGCTCCGCGCGGGTACTCGGACAGTTCGCGTTCTGTGACGCGCGGGGGGTTCGGGACTCCGTGGCCCCCGACCCATGCC
>JAYTAT010000414.1:0-10339 GCA_043737315.1 Archangium sp. | reverse complement strand
GCGGGCACCCACGCGCACGTCGCGCAGCTTCTCGGCCAGCGAGGCCACCACGGGCTGCGAATGCTCGACGACCGCGGTCTCCTTTTCCTGCTCGCTTTCTTCGGCTTCGTCGGGCCGCATCGCCGGGGCACGGCGGGCCTGCACCACCGCGGGCGGGTCGGCGAGGTAGGCGACCTGGAGCGGCTTGATCGCCCGGCGAATCGCTTCGGCCACGTCGGTGGCAGGCGCTTCGACCCGCGCAGGCGCTTCGGGCGCAGCGCGCACGGGCGTGGCCACCCGGCCCGGGGTGGGCGGCGGCTTGGCGGCGACCACGGGCTTCTTGACCGCTTCCGACGGCAACGCGGCGAGCATGGCCTTGATGTCTTTCTTCTTGTCGCCAGCGTGCCTGAGCGCGCTCTCGAGCACGCGGCGGGCACCCGCGGGATCACCTTCACGGTCGGCGAGCAGCCGGGCGAGGCAAAAGCCGGCGTCGTCAGCCAGCTTGTGCGTGGGCCAGCCGTCGATGAGCTTGCGGTAGCTGCGGCGCGCCGAGTCGCGATCTTCGTCGAGCGATGAGAAACGAGACAGCTCGTTGTTGAGCTCGCCCGAGTTGAAGAGCGCTTCGGGCGCGCGCTCACTTTGGGGAAATTTGGCGGCGACCGACTCGAACTTCTTCGCCACTTTCTGCCAGTGGTGACGGAGCGCGCGGCGCTTCTCGTCGCCCTTGAGCCTGGCGTAGTCGGCCTTCGCCTCCAGATACGCCTCGTCGGCGCCCGCGCCGAAAGTGGCGCTGGAGGAGAGAATCAGGAGTGCGAAAGCGGCTCGGATCATGGGCACACGGACAACCAGTCGCTACAGAGGTGTGGGATGTGAACACGCCGCACACATCGCGGCAAAGAAACCACCGATCGCGCTAGGCTCCGCCGCATGTCGCAGGAACAACGGCCCCAGGGAAAAGGCGGATCAGCTGATCAGAAGAAGCCGGCAGCAGCCGCGGCCCCCGCCAAGGGCACCGCCGCGCCGCGCACCTCCACCGGGAGCATCCCCGCCCAGGCCGGCGCCGACTCGATGACGGTCAGGCCCAGCGAATACTCCACCGACGCCTCGATGCTCACCAAGCATCAGAAGAGCCAGCTGGGCTCGGAGTTCGCAGACTCCAGCGCCGAGCGCCGGCGCAACTCGTTGCTGGCCACCTCGATGCCCTCGTCGAAGTCGGGCCCGATGACCCAGGAAGAACCCAGCGGCGTGGGCCTGAAGTTCGACGGCAAAGAAGTGCCCAAAGCGCTGCAGGGCCGCGACGTGTGGATCGCCGTGCAGGCGCCGCTGCAGAGCCGCGAGGGAAAACGCAGCAACGAGACCTACGACATGCTGGTCAAACAGTTCGGAGTGACGGTGAACCCGCGCTACGCCGACGACGCGCCGGGCAAGGTGCGCGGCCACATCTTCGTGTGGGACGTCAGCCGGGCGATGAACTGCGAGATCCCCCACTTCGTGGGCGCCAAGGAGCTCTCGCTCGCGCAGACCTGCGACTGGCTGCGCCACGAAGGGCCGATGCGCGGGTGGAAACGCCTGGGCCCCAACGACGTGCTCGAGGCCGCCAACAGCGGCCGCCTGGTGATCGCCCTGCCCCGCGAGACGCGCACCAAGTTCATCGCGGTGATCGGCCCGCAGGAAATATCGGCCGATCAATCACCGCGGCTGACGGGCATCTGTCTGAAGCGCGACATCAACGTGCACCCGCGCGAGATGTTCGGCGCTAAGCCAATCGACTGCTTTTTCCACGACTGATCTTCAGGTCAGCGGTACCACCCCAGCTCGCGCGCCAGCTCTTCATCGATGACACGAACCCAGGTCGGCTCACGGGGCACCACCGCCGCCAGGACCTTCTCGCCATTCCTCACCGGCCGTCGCCCCGGGCGCCCGCGGGCCATCACCACCTGCTTCACGTCGTCGCGAAAGTAGTGAGCGGCAAAACGCAGCTCTTCTTTTGAATCAGGCAGCGGCGCATCGGCGGTCAACCACACGAGCGCGCCGAAACGCAGCGGCGCCACTTCACGGCGAATCGCCCGCCGCAGCTCGAAGGCCACCAGGCCCGCGCCGAGCAGCAGGCCCAGGCCCACGATCAACGTGCCCAGCCACACCCACCCCACCCGGCCCCGTGACCACTGCGCATCCTGAGCCTTCGAAGGCGCCGCGGGATCCACCAGCAGGGCCACCTTCGCGCCGATGAACAACTGCTCGGCCTCCCCGCGGTTCGCCTGCAGCCCCGAGGCGGCGTAGTCCCGGCCGCCCAGCCGGTAGATGACGCGCAGCTTCGCGGGCGTCTCCAGCCGATCCTCCAGCGGGAGCTGCACCTCGGTCACCCGCCCCTGCACCTCGTGCGCGCGCGAGAGAAACGCCCGCTCGGCGCTCAGCGACGACTGCGCGCGCGCCGCGACGAACCAGACCACCGCGGTCACCACCACCGCCGCCAGCGCCACCCAGGCCACCCGGCGCAGCGCCCCGGGAATCTGCGAGAGCTTCACCTTGCGCGGCACGCTGGGAATGGCGAGCTGCATTTTCGTTCACGCCTTGCCGGACTTGAGGCGGCGCTTCCACTCGGAGAGCGCGGTGAGGGCCTCCAGCGGGCTCGAGGTGTCGATGCTGAAGCTTTCCAGCGCCGCCAGCACGGCCTCCTGCGCCGAGCTGGGCGTCTTCTTCGGTGCACCACCGAACAGCCCCAGCTGAGAATCATCGACGGCCGGGGCCGCCTTCTCAGGATTCCCGGTGGCGCGTTTGGCCAGCCGCGGCCGCCCGGCCTCGTCGAACTCACCCGCTTCGAGGTTCTTGAGCAGCTCGCGTGCACGCGCGAGCACCTCGGGTGGCAGACCCGCGAGCCTTGCCACCTCGATGCCGTAGCTGCGGCTGGCCGCCCCGGGAATGAGCTTGCGCAGAAAGATGATCTTCCCCTGCTGCTCGCGCACCGCGATCGAGCAGTTCTTCACCCGCGGCTTCTCGCGCGTGAGGTCGGTCAGCTCGTGGTAATGCGTCGCGAACAAGGTGCGCGCGCCGATGCGATCGTGCAGGTGTTCTGCCACGGCCCACGCGATCGACAGGCCATCGAAGGTGCTGGTGCCGCGGCCGATCTCGTCGAGGATCACCAGGCTGCGTTTGGTGGCGTGGTGGAGGATGTTCGCGGTCTCGGTCATCTCGACCATGAAGGTCGATTGCCCCCGGGCCAGGTTGTCGGAGGCGCCCACCCGGGTGAACACGCGATCACACAACCCGATGCGCGCGCTCTTCGCGGCCACGAAGCAGCCCGCCTGGGCCATCACCGCGGCGATGGCCACCTGCCGCATCACCGTCGACTTGCCGGCCATGTTGGGGCCGGTGATGATCAGCACCTGCCCGTCATCACGATCGACGCGCACGTCGTTGGGAATGAAACTGTCACCGCCCAGCGCCTTTTCCACCACCGGGTGCCGGCCCGCGATGAGCTCGAGCACGCCCGACTCGTCGACCACCGGCCGCACGTAGCCGTTTTCGGCCGAGACGCGCGCGAACGAGACCAGCGCATCGAGGGTGGCCACCGCGTCGCCCGCGGCCCGCAGCAGGCCGGCGCGCGAGACCACCAGGGCTCTTAACTCTTCGAAGAGCCGCTGCTCGAGCGCGATGCGCTTCTCGTCGGCCGTGAGCACCTTCTCTTCCCAGGTCTTGAGCTCTTCGGTGACGTACCGCTCGCCTCCCACGGTGGTCTGCTTGCGGATCCACTCCTTGGGTACGTTGTGCAGGTTGGCCCGGGTGACCTCGAGGTAGTACCCGAACACCTTGTTGTAACGAACCTTCAGGGAGCTGATGCCGGTGGAATCGCGTTCGCGCAGCTCGAGCTTGAGCAGGTAGTCCTTGCCGGTGGTGGACAACTCGACCAGCGCGTCGAGCTCGGCGAGGTAGCCCCCCTTGATGAAGCCGCCGTCAGCCAGCACCGGCGGCGGCTCGTCGACCAGCGCCCTGGCGAGCGTCTTGCCCAGCTCGATCAGGTGCCCCGACGCCAGCGGGCCCACCAGCGAAAGCAGCAGCTCCGACTTCATGGACGACAACGCAAGGGCCAGCTTCGGCATGGCGGCCAGCGAGCGGCCCAGCGCGCCCAGGTCACGAGCGCCACCCGAGGCCAGAGACAGCTTGCCGCACAGCCGCTCGACGTCAGAGACCTCTTTGAGGGTGGCGATGAACGCCTCGCGCTGGGCGGCCTTCTCAAAGAGCTCTTCCACTGCGTCGAGGCGCGAGCCGATGGCCCGTGCGTCACCCAGGGGCGCGGTGAGCCAGCGCGACAGCTTGCGCGCGCCCAACGCGGTCGCGGTGCGGTCGAGCACGCCCAGCAGCGAGCCGCTGCGCGCGCCGTCTTGGAGGGTGCGCACGAGCTCAAGGTTCGCGCGCGTCGCTTCGTCGATCACCAGGGCCCCACCGCGGGCCTGCAGGCTGATGCGATCGATGTGGCTGGCGGCGCTCTTCTGCGTCTCCTTGACGTACCGGAGCGCGGCACCGGCAGCGCCCAGAGAGGGGCCTGCTTTCTCCACCCCAAAACCTTCCAGCGACTGCACGCAGAGGTGGCTGAGCAGCAGCTGCCGGCCGCGCTTCACGTCAAAGGCGTCAGCGCCCAGAAACGCGAGCGCTGGCCGCCGCGAGAACGCGCGCAGCAGGGGCTCGAGCCGCTCTTCACTGCCTTCGGGCACCAACAGCTCACGCGGGCTGGCCCGGGAAACCTCATCGGCCACCAGCGCAAACGAGCCCGGCTGAATCGCGGCGAACTCACCGGTCGAGGCATCGATGATCGCCGCGCCCCAGTCTTCTTCACCCTCGGCGGGGAGCACGGCGACCAGGAAATTGTTCTCGCGCGCTTCAAGCACCTCGTCGTCGAGCACCATGCCCGGGGTGACCACGCGCACGATGCCCCGCTCGACGATGCCCTTGCCCGGGAGCGTGAGCTGTTCGCAGATGGCGACCTTCTCGCCCGCTTCGATGAGGCGAGCGATGTACCTGCGGGCCGCGTGGTACGGCACACCGCACATGGGAATGCGGTCGGTACCCTTGGCGCGTGAGGTCAGGGTGATTTGCAGCAGCCCGGCCGCCTTCACCGCGTCGTCGAAGAAGAGCTCGTAGAAGTCGCCCAGGCGGAAGAAGAGCAGCGCGTGTGGCTGCTGGGCCTTCACCTCGAGGTACTGCTTCATCATGGGCGTCAAAGTCGACGCGTCGACGATCTCGGGGGGGCTGATCTCTTCGGGAGCGGCGTTCACCGCCGGATCGTCTAGCACGCTAAGCGCCTGCCTCGAGCTGCAGCTGAGCCTGAGTGGCTGACTCTGCTTCGGGCTCGGCGTCCATCGCTTTCTGGGCGGCCTGCAACTTCTCGGGCTTGTTCGCCCTCGCGCCCAGCTCGAGCACCCGGGTGGCGATGTGCAGCACGTTGCCCTTGCCCGTCGACAGCCGGCCGCGCGCCGACTCGAACGCGTTCTGCGCCTGGTTGAGGCGCTCCCCCACTTCGGTGAACGAGTCGAGTGCGGCTGAGAGCTTGTCGATCATCTTCCCTGCTTCTTCTGCGATGCGCTGTGCGTTGACGCTCTGCCGTTCGCTGCGCCACACGTGATGCACCATCTGCAGGGTGGCGAGCACCGTGGTGGGGCTGCACACCACCACCCGCTGCCGCAGCGCTTCTTCGGACAGCGCGGGGTACCGCGAGAGCGCGGCATGAAAGGCCGCCTCGCTGGGCACGAAGAGGAAGACGAAGTCGAGGGACCGCTGCTTGAGCACCGACTGGTAGTCCTTCGCGGAGAGCAGCTTCACGTGGGTGCGCAACGACGCGACGTGCGCTTCGAGGTCGCCCTCCCGCTCTTCGTCTGAGACGGCTTTGGTGGAAGCGACGAACGCCTGCAGCGAACACTTGGAGTCGATCACGATGGCGCGATCGGGAGGCAGGTACACCAGCGCATCGGGCCGAAGGTGAGCGCCTTCTGCGTTGCGGTGATCGACCTGCAGCGCGTACTCGCGACCCTCGGTGAGGCCGGCGGTTGCCAGCAGGCTCTCGAGCACCAGCTCGCCCCAGTCGCCCTGCGCGCGGGATTCACCGGTGAGCGCACGTGACAAGGCCGAGGCGTCTTCATGCAGCTTGCTCTGGGTCTCCTGCAGCTGGCGCAGCCGCTCGAGCAACGACGCGCGATCGCGATTGTCTTGGTCGGCGTTGAGCTGAAACTTCTCTTCGAACTCCTTGAGCCGCTCGCGCACCGGGGTGAGCAGCCCCTCGAGGCTCTTGTGGTTTTGCTCGAGCATCGACCTGCCCTTTTCTTCAAGCAGCTTCTGGCCCAGCGCCTCGAATTCCAGGCGCATGGCCTGGCGGCTGCGCTCGAACTCCACGGCCCGTTCTTCGGTGCGCGAGCGTTCGGCGTCGAGCAACGACTCGGTGCGCGCCAGCGCCTCGGAAAGCATCTGCCCCCGTTCATGCACGGTCTCGAGCGCCGCCAGCCGATCCAGGTGCACCCGATTCTCTGCCTCGGCACGGGCGAGCTGCGACTGGGCCTGACTGAGCCGGGCCTCTGCAGAAGCGGCCGTGTTCCTCAGCTCGGCCGCCTGGCTGGCCAACATCCGGCCGATCGCATCAGCCCGGGCGAACTCATCACGCGAGGTGGCGAGTTGTTTGTCCTGGTCCCCGGCCCGGGCCAGCTGAGCCCGGGCCGCGGCGAGCTCCAGCTCGATCACCCGCAGCGCCGGATCACGCGCGCGGCGAGCGAGCAGAAACCCCAGCGTGCCGCCGACGATCAAACCCAGGATTGTGAGCGCGAACCCCATATTCGCGAGATGTACCAGAGCCCACCGACATCCAATTTCGCACTCCCGGCACCCGGCAGGGGAATCGCCCTGCGCGCGAAATCGCTACCTTTTTCGGATGCAGATCGCTTCGAGAGCAGTCCGGGTCGCCGTCGAGTCGTCGAGCGTGACGTCCGTGGGCTTCGACGCGAGCCTCTCGGCGATGGAAATCGAGTTCGCCGGCGGCGCGGTGCACGCAGCGCTGATGGACGCCTCGTCAAAGGCCGTGTTCTTCAACCTGCACGTTCGCGCGAACCAACCCTTCGCGCGTCTGATCAGCTTCGCGGAGCGCGAGCCTGTTTCCGCGCCCGCGGCTGGTACAGGCCCTTCACGCCCAGAAGATGCGCGAGGTACTCGTTGCTCCAGCCGGCCATCTTCCGGCGCGTCTTCATGCCCACTTTCGTGGATTTGTCGGCCTTGAGCGATGTGCAGCGGAACATGGGCGGCGAGTGGCTCGTAGCGGTCGTCGAGGCGCTTCCACCAGAAACGCCATTACCCAAGCCGTGCCCGAAGTGCGGCGCTCCGACGCCCGTGAAGGTGCGCAACCGGGTGCGAAGCATTCTGACTGTGGCCGGCGAGCTGCGGTTGTCTCGCATTACCATCACTGCGAATGCGGAACGGGTTCTACCCGCGTGACCTCGAGCTGAAGTTGCCTGAGCAGGGCGAGGTGTCCGACGCTCTGGAGCATTCACGACCCGACGCTCATCAAATCCAACCTCGTGCGACGCGTGATGGCCCGAGTCGGTCTGCGCTGCGAGGCGGCGAGCAGCGAAGAAAGGCTTCAGCGTGCCGCTCGTGAGCCGCCGGCAGAACTGTCCCCGATGCTGATTGTGGCAGCCGACGGCAGCATGTTGCTGACGAGCGAAGAGCGCTGAAAGGAAGCGAAGGTGGCCGTCCTTGCCCGCGCAAAGCTGATCTTTCGAGGCGGTGCTCGGCGCTCAGCAGGAATTCAAGAACGCCTGGGCGGCCGTCGAACGCGCGGATGAAGTGCCGCCCGTCGCGTGGCTGGGCGACGGTGCGCGCGGCAACTGGACGGTGGCGACCGAGTTGTGCCCGCTCGCGATTCAGATTCTCGAGGTCCCTCACGCGGTCCACTGGGGGGGGGGCGGTGTGGAAAAGCACTGCTCGGTGAGGCCACGCCGCTCAGCCGCTGTGGGAGGTGCGTGCCCGAGAACTGCTCGACGCGGACTCACCCGGCGATAGTATCAGTCGTGCTCCTCGCTCCTCTGCTGCGTTCGTTTGCCATGGTCGTGACCGCGGGCCTCACCATGTCGTGCGCGGGCGCTCGTACTTCTGCGCAAGCTCCAGCTCTTATGCCCCTCGCTGAGCCCACCGCGATTGGGGCAGCCGCCGCCTCAGACCCGCCACCATTTCGAGGGCCGGCGGCTTCGGTCCGAGCAGTGGGCGTTCCCCCCTTCAGTGACAGCGATGAGCCGGGACCATTTCTATGGGCGGCAGCTGCGGTCGGCCCCATTCGCGTGACGCCCCTCGATGAGCGCGGTGAGCCCACTCAGTGCTCCACTGCTCGCGGCAAGCGCCCCTGCGACATCGAAGTGACTGCCAAGGGCCAGGTCTTCTTTCGGTCCCGGAGCTCCGGAGTCGCCGGCACTATCGGGCCCGGCCTCTCACTTCGAAGAGGAAGGGAGCCGCCCGTGTTTGCCCTCGACCCCACTGGGCGCCTCATCGGACCCGGACTATTCCAGCGACCTGACTCCGCGCGGGTGTTGTTCTGCCGTCTCACCGAGGAACCCGCACTGCGGTGCCATCACGAGTTTGGCCCGTCGGACAGTTGGAACAAGGATACCTGCACGGAGTCTTTCGTAGCGCAGGTCGACGGAGGGACGATGACGATCTCGTGGCCCGCTCACGCCGAAGTGCCGCCGCGGGTGATGGCGCGTATCGAACCTATGCCTTCAGACAATGCCGCGAAGGCACTTGCCCTTTTCCTATCCGCCATGGACGCCGTGGACCACGACATCCAAGCCCATACCGAACGCGACGACATCGATTGAACCAACTGGCGTTGCCCGAAGAGCGTGGGGTTCTTCCTTCATCGGGGAGTTGTACGAGTTGCGGCCGAATCTGAATGAAGTCTTCGTCTTCATGGCCGTGGTCGACGCCGGCAATTTCGTCGCTGGTGGGGAAGGCGTCGAGCCTGACGCGGTTGGCGGCCGGCAAGGCTGTCAGCCGCCTCGAAAATAGATTGGGCCGACGTCTGCTGAACCGCATCACCCAGACGCTGAGCTTCACCGATGAAGGTCGTACCTTCTACGAGCATGGCGCGCGCATCTTCGCGGCCCTCGATGAGGCCGAGGCGAGCGTGGCGGGTGGCGCAGGCACACCGTGAGGGCTCATGCGGCTCACCGTTCGACGACCGTCTCACTCCCGACGATCGCAATTTCTTCATCCACTACGTCGAGCTGACGCGGCCTGCTTCGAGTTCCCCCACCGCCACCCCGCGCCTGCGGATCTGCGACCCCGTCGCGGGCGGCGCGACGTGCGTGCGCACCATGATGGCGATTCGACGCGCGCGATCGCCGCTCGCCTCGCGAAGGGCGATTCAACCGGGCTCGAGCTTGCCGAGCCCTTCGACATCAGCCTTCCGGCGATTTCGCGGAACCTCAAGGTGCTCGAGCAAGCCGGGGTCGCACGCGAGCGCGTCTAAAATCGCCGGCCGCGCAGGCTCGTCGACGAGCGGCGCCGCGCAGACGGCTGGTCACGCACCGCGTTGGTGCCGACTCTCACGGCGAGCTTCAGCGACTCGATGATCTGGTCGTGTGTGGACACGAAGCGGGACGTTACGAGGCTTCGCCGCGCGTTTTCTACGCAGTGCGGCTGAAGCGCCTTCACCAAGCCGCGCTCCGCCACCCGGTTGGTGATTCAGGCTTCCAGCAGCCCCGGCTCCGCGTTTGCAACGGCCAGCAGACAGGTGAAGACATGCAGACCAACGTGATGACGGACCAGGTGCCTTCGTGGTGAGCGCGCTGCTGGTGCTCCTGGCTGCGGGTGGCGGCTTCAAGCCGTGTGGTGAACGCGACGGCGTCACCATTGCCTCGCGCCGCGTGGCGGGCTCCGGCTTCGTGGAACTCCTCTTCACCGTGGAGACGAAGGGCGACGTGGAGACGATGTGCAGCGCGGCGTTCGGCACGGCGAAGATCGAGCCGGGTGAGCCGCACGTCAACCTGCGCCAGGTGCTCGAGGAGAGCGCCGACGCGCGGGTCACCTACGAACAGATTGCGCCTCCTGCGATCAGCCGCCGGGACTACGTGCTGAGCCGCACGCGGACGCACCCGGCTGAAGGCGCTTGCCGGGTCGACTTCGTCTCGGTCGACGCCCCGTTGCGGCCGGGACTCCTGCGCCTCAAACACCTCGCAGGCAGCTTCGTCTTCGAGGCGCTGGGTGGCGGCCGGGTGCGCGTGGAGCACCGCATTCACATGGACCCCGGCGGTGCACTGGCCCCCTTCATGGTCGAGCCGTCGCGCGAGAAGCTGGGCGCCGAGTGGCTTCGCCATCTCGCACCGCGCTCGTA
>JAYTAT010000413.1:0-1599 GCA_043737315.1 Archangium sp. | reverse complement strand
CACCGGTCAGTCGGTTGTTCACCGAGACACGACCCGAGAGCGGCTGCGCAACGAACACGAGCTGCTCGTCGCCCGCGATGCCGTGCGGCACGTGCACCGAGGAGAGGTAGTCGTAGGCGATGGCGTTGGGCCCGACGTCGATGCGCAGCGCTTCACTGCTGGAAGCAGTCGAGCTGCCGCTCTGAACCGCACCCTCTTCACCGTTCGACGCCGCGTTGGATTCATCGACTCCGGTGCAGCCCATCAGCGCGACGACGATTCCTGCGACCAACCCAACCCACGTGCGACTCATCATGGTGACTTCCTCTCGGGGGAAACGACGACGCGTAAACTATGAAACGAATCTGGGGAGCGTCCATCCCACGGAGGGATCCAAGCCGCGCCCCGAGCCCCACAGTTCAAGAGGTGGAAAGGTACGCAGGAATGGCAAATTCTGGCGTGACCGGAATCGAAGTTGACGCCCATGCTGAATGGGTGGGTGGTGAGGCGCAGATGAATTCGACCGTGAGCCGCCGGGTTTTTACCCACTGGTCACGCCGCGTTTTCCCCAGCGGCCCGGAGGTCACCCATGAAGTTCTTCATCGCGCTCACAGCGCTGCTGATTGCAGGTTGTCTTGCGCCCGCACGCGCGGGGTACTCCATCGGCTCGCCGTCGGTGGGCGTGAGCGTCGGGCAGTTCGATCCCTATCTCGACCCGTACGGCGCGTGGCTGACGGTGCAGGGCTACGGCCGCGTGTGGCAGCCTGCGCCCCAATACGTGGGCAGCGACTTCTACCCGTACGGCTCGGGCGGACAGTGGGTGTACACGAACGTCGGCTGGGTCTTCGACAGCGACTACCCCTTTGGTTGGGCGGTCTTTCACTACGGCCGGTGGACGCGCCACTTCGATCACGGCTGGTTGTGGATCCCCGGCTCGCAGTGGGGCCCCTCGTGGGTGAGCTGGCGTTTCGGCGGGCCGTTCGTGGGCTGGGCGCCGCTGGGGCCGCGCGGTGCGCTCGGCGTGGGGTACCGCGACTGGTGCTTCGTGCCGTCCGATCGTTTCACCGTGCGCAACGTGCGCGCGTATTCGGCCGGCGAGTACGAGTTTCACCGGGCGGTCGCGGTGACCGGCCCTTCGCGCGTGCCCGGGCCCCCTCCTGAAATGATTTCACGGGCGACGGGCTCACGTGTTCGGCAGGTGCCCGTCGACCGATTGCGCAGCGGAGGCCGCGTGCCACCTCAGCCCCAGGGAAGGTTCAACTCGTACGTGCCCCCGCCTCGCTCCAGTTCGTTTCCGCGCGGGCAGCCGACTCCGCCTCCGCCCCCCCCGAGCTATCGAGGCGCACCTGATTCCAATGAGCGAATGATGCCGTCCTACCCCTCGCGGAACCCACCGCCCGCAAGCCAGTTCGAGCCGCTGGGCGCGCCGCCCGCGCGTTCACGCGCTGCACCGCCCGCAGCCCCGATGCCCCCGCCTGCGCCTGCGCCGCGACCCCGCGCGATGCAGCCCGCTCCGTTCAATGGCTCGATGTCGCCTTCGCCGAACATGAGACCCTCGTCGCCCCCGCCCTCGAACGCGCCTGCGCCGCGCATGGCCCCCCCGCCGCCCCCGCCTCGCAG
>JAYTAT010000412.1:0-4227 GCA_043737315.1 Archangium sp. | reverse complement strand
CGTGAGCGAAACTCTAGCTCAGGCGCGGTCAGGGGCGAAAACGTCATCCTCCCCGGCCGCGGGTGAGCGGCAGCGATAACCCCACCCGCGGCCTTCGGAGGCGCAGCGACGTCAAGTCAGCAGACTTCGATTCGGGGCACCGAGGTCCTGTGTTGCGTGGACCAGCACCAAGCGCAGGTATTGCTACCGACCACTTCTCTCCGTTTCTGACCTGCTCAACACGGCCGCCGCGCTCAATCTTCCTCGAGGCTGCCGTGCCAGTACGTCATGTCTCTGAGCCAATTCGCCCAGGTCGACGGCATCCCCTTCTGGAAGGCGAAGGTGAGCCGCAGGGTGCCGGGCAGCTTCGTGGGCTTCACCGCCACGACCTTGAGCTTCATCTTCGCCTGATCCGGCGTGCGCCCACCTTTGCGCTGGTTGCAGGGCACACACGCGATCACGATGTTTTCCCAGTGCGTGCCCCCACCCTGGGAGCGCGGGACCACGTGATCGTACGTCGCTTCGGAGCGGGTCACCTTCTTCGCGCAGTACTGGCACTGCCCGTGGTCTCGCGCGAACACGTTCTCACGGCTGAAGCGGATGACCGGCTTGCGGTACTTGAGGTGACGCAGGAACCGCACGACCGACGGCATCTTCACCTCGAAGGTGACCGAACGAATCGTCTTGTCCTCGTACTCCTCGACCACCTGCACCTTCCCGAGGAACAGGAGGGTGATGGCGCGTTGCCAGGTGATGCGGCAGACCGGCTGCCAGACAGCGTTCAACACGAGCGTTTCCATCACGACCTCCTTTCGGAGAGGTCAGACGAAGCACGCTTCTTTTCCTGAATAATTCTGGTGTGGCCTAGCCGCTCTTGGGGGTTTTTCCAGGCGGCGCCACGGTCTTGCTCAGCTCGCCCGGCGCGTAGAGCAGTTTGTAGGTGTTGTAGCTGCGAAGCACGCGCTTCACGTACCCCCGCGTTTCCTGCAACGGCACGAGCTCGACCCATGCGGGAAGATCTTCATCGCCGTTTTCGCGGCGCCACCGGGCGACGGCAGATTCCCCCGCGTTGTAACTGGCCAGGGCGAAGGGTTTGACGCCCTTGAGCCGGATCACCAGGTCAGACAGGTAGCGCGCACCGAGTTGAATGTTGAGCTCGGGCTCGAGCAGCTGCGCCTGATTGGGCTGCTTCAACTTGAGCTGCATCGCGACGCCGGAAGCGGTGGCCGGCATCAGCTGGCACAACCCCAACGCGCCCGCCCACGAGAGCGCCCTGGGGTCGAGCGCGCTCTCTTCACGCATCAGCGCCTGGAGCAGATCGGGATCGAGCTGATCGGCCGACTTCGAGTGCGTCACCACCAGATCGCGGAAGACCTTCGGGTAGGCGATCTCCCAGATGGCACGGCGCTCAGCGGTGATCGGCCCCGAGAGATCACGGCGCAGCCAGAGGCGTGCGAGCCCGTGAGCGGCGCGGTCTTCACCCGCCATCGAGAGCACCAGCACCATCAGCCGCAGTGAATCGGCCGGGAGCGCGGTGCGATCGATCGCGAGGATCTCCATCGGCACCAGCTCGCCAAACCCCAGGCGCAGCAGCTCGACGGCGCTGGCGAATTGGGGATCGTTGCCGAGTGGACCGGCGTGGATGGGGAACGGATCCCCCGCGGCTGGTGCAGCGGCAATGGCGGCGTTGAGCGCAGCGCCCCGCTTCGCGTCGAGCGACAGCACACGCTCACGAGAAATCAGGCCGTAGTAGGTCGCGGGGTGTTCGGTGGCCAGTCGTTCGAGCAACGCGACCGCTTCGGGCACGTTGCCCTGCTGCTCCAGCACCCTCGCCCGCCAGTAGCCGGCGCGCTCGAGCTCATAGGTGTCGTCGGCGTGCGCCCAGCGGCCTTCGATCTCGGAAAGGTAGATCAGCGCATCGTCGAGTTTGTTCTCGCCGCGCGCCACCCAGAAGAGCTTGAAGAGCGCGTCGGCGGCGAAGTCACCCGAGGGATACCGGTCGACCACGTCGAGCAGCCGCTCCATCGCCTGCTCACGCTCACCGCGCCGCAGGTGCACGTCGGCCGCGAAGAAGAGCGAGTCATCGGCGAGCGCATGCGCGGGGAAGGTGTTGGCCAACGACTCATAGGTGCCCGCGGCGAACCCCTGCGCCGAGATGGTCTGGCTGAAGCCCAGAGTGAAGAGCGCCTTCGCGCGCAGCTCGGCGTCCTTGCACTTCGTGAGCGGGGCCAGCATCGCCACCGCCTTCACGTGCTGGCGTTGCTTCCGGTACCCCTTGCCCAGCGCGAACTGCGCACGGCAGGCGAGTGGGTCGGGCAGCTTCAGTCGAGGCACCAACGGCTCGACGATCGCGATGCCTTGCAGGTTGCGGTGCGCGTCGATCAACGCCTCAGCGCGGGTGATCATCGTCTCCTGCGGGAGCCTGGTGAGATCGCCCAGCCGCAGCTCGGCCTTCGAAGCTTCTCTCGACATCGGGTGTGCCGCCCACAACTTGAGCAACGCGGCCTGCTCTGCCTTGGCGTCCTTCTTCGCTGACATCAGATCAGCGAGCACCAGCAACGACTCTGCGCCCACGTCACGGCCCCACGGAGGCGAAGGCCGCTCGACGTAGTCAGCGATGATTTCCTGCGCCTTCTTCAGGTCGCGCAGCCAACGATGCGCGCGCGCCATGCCGAGGCGTGCGTCGGGCGTGAGCCGCGAAGTCTTGCCGACTTGAGAGAACACCCGAATGGCCGCGTTCCAGTCTTTGAGCTGCTCGTAGCCCCAGCCTGCGTGCACCAGGCACCGATCACGCAGCGGCCCGTAGGTCGCAGCGAGGCTCTCGAACTCAGAGGCCGAAAAGTTCCAGTCACCGATGCGGTGCGCAGCGAGCGCCCGAAGAAACCGCGTGGGGCCGGTGTCCTTGATCCCATCCAGCAGCGCTATCGATCGGCTGTAGCTGCCCGCCTGGAACGCGGCGCGGGCTGCGGCGAGTTTTCCTTCGGTGAAGTACGGCGCGAGATCAGCGCGTTCGATCTTCGGCCCCCGATCGATCGGAACCGATCTCACTTCAGGCGACGGAAAACCTGGGTTGGCCAGGCGCGCGAAGCTGGGGTCGGACTCTGCTTCGACTTCGGCGGAGAAGTCGGTCTCCTGCCCGAACACGGGGAAAGCGAAAAGCACGGCTGCAAGAAACCAGTGACTGCGCACGCTCGCATCGTACACGGCTACACTCAGGGTCAACTTCATGGACATCCGCACGCAGAGCAGCCTCCTGGCTGCGATCGTTGGCCTCGCTTTGGGTGTGGCGATGTTGCTGCGCACCCAGAGGCCGCGTGTTCTCACGCTGTACGGGGTGTTCGCCATTTCGGTCGGCGGCTTTCATCTCGCGCGGTTCCTCGAGGGTCTGTTTCCGTTCGTACCCGACGGGTCGCTGGTCGGTCGAATCATGCTGGGCATCACCATCGGAGCGGGCGCGCTGCTCCCTTCGACCGCCCTGTCCTTCTTCCTCGAGTTCCTGAACTTCAGCCCGCGTGCTGCTCGCTACGGGCGCCGGGCCTCGTTGTTCTCAGTACTTCTGGGGCTCACGGTCGGCGCCACACCGCTCGCCGAGATGTTGTGGGCGCGCGTCGCGGTGTCGGTGTGGGTGCTGCTGGCCCTTTCCTTCTCAGTCTCGTTGGTGCTCGCGCGCATGCGCTCCAGCGACTCGCGCATCGACCGGTTGCGGCTGCTCTACCTGGCCGTTGGGGCAGCTGCGGTGGTGGTGTTCAGCTGCCTCGATTTCCTCGGCCGCTTCGACCTCGCGTTCCCCACGTTGGGGCCGATCGTCTCGACGCTCTACCTGTTCTTCTTGTCTCAAACGCTGCTGCGGCTGCGCCTGATGGACCTGCACGAACTGCTGGGGAAGATCGCCAGCCAGGCCGTGCTCGCGGCGATCCTCGCGGTGGTGTTCGTGGTGCTCACCGCGTGGGTCGAGCGCAACGCGAGCCTCTACTTGTTCAATACGGTGGTCGCGGCGTTCGTGATGCTCATCTTGTTGGAGCCGTTGACCGACTGGGTGGAAGAGCGCGTCGTGGCGATCTTCTTTCGCCAGCGCTTCGCCTTCCTCGAGTCGGCCCGGCAGATTCAGCGGCGCACGGCCAACGTCATCGACGCACCCGAGTTGGCCGCCCTGCTGCTCGACGGGCTCAACGAGACGCGCCGGGTGACGCATGCGTCGATCTACCTGCTCGCCGAAGATCGCCCGGGCTTCCGCCTGCTCGACAGCCG
>JAYTAT010000411.1:0-4228 GCA_043737315.1 Archangium sp. | reverse complement strand
CGCCGCGAACGCGCTCGAGGTGAAGCAGCAGGAGAGCGCGCTTCACGCGGCGCAGCAGGCGGCGAAGACCGCGGCACTCGCTGTTCGGGAAGCTGAAGAAGCACACCGCAAGGCGAGCAGCGCTGATGGCGAAGCCGAGCGGGCCGTGGCGCGGGCGACGCTCAAGGAAGAGCAGGCGAGACATTCGGTGAGCCGCGCGGAGCTCACCTCACGCCTCGAGAAGGCGAAGAGGGCCGCACGCGTCGCTGAAGAGCTGACGAAGCTCATGAAGGCGCGCCGGCTGCTGTCAGAACAGCTCGGCCCTGCTCGCACGAAGCGGGGGGAAACGGCCGATGAAGCGGCGCTGACCTCTGCGTTGATGAGCTACGGCCAGTGGCGCACCGCAAGTGATGCAGCGCAGTCAGCCGAGAAGTGGCGCGCCGACGCGAAGACGGTGCGCGCCGATGCGCTCTTCAGATCCACCACAGCTATCAAGGGTTCGCAGAACGCGAAGGCGCTCGAAGACGAGGTCGCTGCACGCCGCGAGACGCTGCCTGACGACAAGGCCCGCGCAGCCTTGACGAAGTTGCGCCATGACATCGACCTTGCCGAAGCTGCGCTCGGGGGCGGCGTGACGGTGGTGATCAAGCCGCGCAGCCCGCTCTTGCTCCGCAGCACCTCTGACGAGAACGCGGCCGAAGAGAAGAAGGTCGTCAAAGAGCTCTTCATCGAAGCCGACCGGCGCGTGCAGCTCTCCATCGGAGATCTGGTCGACATCGAGGTGGTCACCGGCGCCGCTGAGAAACGCAAAGACGCAGAGCACCTGCGTAAGAAGTGGAAGAGCGATGCGCTGCCCTCGTTCGAGCGCGCTGGCGTTCGCACGTTGTCTGAGCTCGACGAAGTCGTCACTGAACTCAACGAGCACCTCGAGCGCGCGAAGACCCTGCGTTCGACCGCGGCCCAGTCTGAGCGAGAGGCCGAGAACCTGCGCGAGCGCGCGAAGATGCTCGACGAGAAGGCTGCGGGTGCCCCGGGCCCCGAGCAGCTCGACGAGAAGCGCGCTGCGATCGGCGCGTACTCGCTGGAGGCGCTCGAGACACTGTTCGCGGGCCTGGGACCTCAGTGGGAGAGCCAGGCTCGACCGCTCAACGAGCAGAAGACCGCCGCGCTGGCGCAGGCCTCGAAGCGGGCCGATTCGCTCGAAGGCGACCTCAAGCTGACCGATGCCCGGCTTCAGGACCTCGCTGACGAGTCGCCCGGAACTGCCGAAGACGCGACGAAGCTCGAGGAGACCCTCGCTGCAGAAGAGCGCTCGCTGCAGAAGGGCGCGGAGCGGCTGGCCCAGCTCGAACAGGAAGGCACCGGTGCGAAGAAGCAGGCCGTGGCCAGGCTGGAGCAGGCGCAGCAGCAGCTGACCCATCGCGAGACCGCGGTGAACGCCGCGAACGACGCACTGAACGCAGCGCGGGCAACGCAGAGCGCCCGGCAAGGCGAACGTGATGGCACGGAAGCGCAGCTGAAGGCCGCTCAGCGTGAGGCCGTCGCGGCGCGCGTGGAGGCGGCGAAGAAGCAGCTCGCCACCTTCGCCGATGTCGAGGTGCTCACGGCTGAACAGTGGGCCGCACGTGAACGCGCCGTCGAGCTCGCGCGGGTGACCGCTGAACAAGCGCGTCACGACTTCGCCAACGCCGAGGGTGCGCTGAGCAAGGTCGGTGGCCCGCAGGCGCGCGAGCAGGTGCGACAGCTCGAAGAAGCCGTGCGGGTCGCCAAGGCGCGTGAACGCCTGATTGAAGTCGACGCCTCAGCGTGGCGGCTGCTGGTCGAGGCGGTGCTCGAGGCCGAGAAGGAAGACAGCTCGAGCCTGGGCAGTGCGCTCGCAGGGCCCGTGACCCAACGTTTTGCCGAGCTGACGAGGGGCCGCTACCCGTCGGTGAAGTTCGATGCCGCACTCCAGCTCTCGGGCATCGAGGGCACGCAGGCCGAGAAAGAGGGTCTGCTCGACGCGCTTTCAGTGGGCACGCGCGATCATCTCGCGACGTTGGTGCGGCTGGCCATCGCGCTCCAGCTCGAGAGCACCATCGTGCTCGACGATCACCTCGTGCACTCCGACGTGACGCGCCTGGCCTGGTTCCGCGAAGCGCTGACGAACACCGCCGCGAAGACCCAGGTGGTGGTGCTCACCTGCAGGCCGCTCGACTATGTGCCCGAAGACGCGCTGCCCATCGAAGGGGCCATGACGAACATCGACGGCATCCGGGTCATCGATCTCGCCAAGGTGATCAAGCGCCGCTGAGCTCTCGACGAAGCAGCAACCTCATGCGATGGCCCGTGCATGAACGGTCTGGTGGTGGCGTTGATGTTGGCGGCGGCGGGGTCGACCGAAGTCGAAGGTGCGATCACCACGGGCGGCCGGCTGGATCAGAAGAAGTCTGCGTCGCTCTTGGCGGTGGTGCACGGCAGGCTCGACCTTTCCCGAAAGTTCGGCCGCTTCTTCATCGCAGGCCGCGCGTCGGTGCTCGTCAATGGCAGCACGCTTGCGTTGGGCTTGAGAGACCTGGGCAGCCGCCTCACCGTCGGCTACCGCCCGCTGGGCTTCGTCGAGAGCGTCTCGCTCGAGGTGATTCCCTTCAGTCCTTCCATCCGGCTGGCGAGCTTTGATTGGGCCAGCGCGTGGGGCGCGACGCCTGAGAACGTGCTGTTCCCGATGCTGACCGCACTGGTCGACACCCGGGTTGGCTCGGCGTGGTTCGGAGCGCGCTTTCGGGCGGTACTCAATGAAGTCGACAAGGTCACGGAGATCCTCCCTGACCTCTTCTTCGGTCTCGACGTTCCTCTCGCGAATGGATTCCGGCTCGAGGCACGCGGCGCGTATCTGAACCATGGCGCCAACATCGGCTTCGCCTCGCAAGGCATCCAACAGCGTCTGGTGGGTGGTGGCGGTGCGGGGCGCCTTTCGTGGACCTTGAACGAACCCGTCGGGCCGCCGGTGGATCTGGTCACCTACGCGACGGATCCACTGCGGTTCGAGCGCTTCTTCGTCTCGGAGCCGCGCCGCTCGAACGTCGCCGCCTGGGTGGGCCTGGAAGGCGGAGGAGGCGCTCAACGGCTCGCTGACCCGGATCGTTTTGGCAGATTGAAGACAGACCCGATGGGCTGGGCCGACCTGCAAGTTCGCCTGAGGCTGCGTGAGCTTCGCCTTTTCGGCACCGCGCGCGTGCAGTCAGTGACCTTGCTCGCGTTCGACCGGCTCGGCGTTTTTGCAGGAGGCGCGACGCCCCGGGACTCCACCGCGACGCCCAGCGTGACCGGCATCTTCGCCATCGACGGGCTCATCCGCACGCTGCGACTCACGCCAGGGGCACAACTGCGGCTCACCCAGTACGGAACCTTGCGCTTCTTTCAGTCGGGACCGCTCGGCAACAATCCCCCACCGCAAGGCGCCACCACCGTCCTGTTCGGGCCGAACTTCGCGTTTGGAAGCATCCCGGACGGCACGCCGGTGGCTCCCGTGTTTGCAGCGAAGGTCAGTGCCCGCTGGGAGGTGGCCTCGTTCGCGTCTCTCGTCGGTGAGTTCGAAGTCGAGCAAGACTTCAACCCAACGTTGTTCGTCGACAGTCCCCAGTCGATCTCCATGCAGGTGGTGCCACCGCCTCACCTCACCGGACAACTCTTTGTGCAAGCGCGCTTCTGAGAGGCGCGTCAGCGACGGCCTGAGCGCAACATCTTGGACAGGTCGCCCTTCAAGTCGAGGTCGACGGTGCGCTGGTCACCGGGGTTCAAAATCTTCGCCTGCTGCTTCTGCACCAGCGCGAAGAAGGCCGGGTCTTTCGTACGCACCGCGTCGATGGCCTTTTCCACCACGACGGCCAGCTGCGCCGGGTTCACCGGCTCGCGGCCGGCGATGGGCTTGAGGCGCACTTCGAGCCGTGGCTCGTCAGGGTGCAGGGCCGCGTGAACGACCAGCGAGACCATCGCCTCGTTCGTCGCCCCCACGGCCTTCGCGAGCGCGGCGAGGGCGGGGTCATCGTTGAGGCGATTCTTCAGGTCCTGCTCGAACATCGATCTGGCCTCAAAGCTTCAGGTCCTTCTTCAGGTCGTCCATGATGCTCTCCATCAGCAGCTTGCTGAAGGCCATGCAGTTGGAGAGGGCGCCGCCGTAATCGAGCGACCGCTTTACGACCGCACGATCCGCGGGGGACAAACCCTCGATGTTGTTGAAGGCCTTCGCCGCGTCCTGAACTTCGTCGCG
>JAYTAT010000410.1:0-10353 GCA_043737315.1 Archangium sp. | reverse complement strand
CGGTGTGCGGTACTCCCGGCTGCAGGCGGCCAATTCCTCCCTCACGGCTGTCGACAGCCGCACCTTTCTCGCCCTCGAGCTCGGAGCTTTCCTCTGATGGTTCGCGCAATCGTTCTGCTCACCCTGCTTCTCTCGACTTCAGCGCTCGCCGTCTGTCTGCCGGCGATTCCCAACAACCCCGAGAACGACTGCGACAACGACGGTTGTACGGTCGCCCAGGGCGACTGTGCCGACAGCACCATGGTCAACGCTTCGGCGGCTTCCATTCGCGGCCCGGGGTGCGCCAACGGCGCGGCGGCTGAAGTCTGCGACGGGCAAGACAACAACTGCTCTGGCGCCACTGATGAAGGCAACCCGGGTGGCGGCGGCGGCTGCACGACGGGGCAAAACGGGGTGTGTTCACCGGGCACCAACCAGTGCACCGCGGGCGCGGTGGTCTGCGTGCGCACCGTGGCGCCTTCAGCCGAGAGCTGCGACGGCCTCGACAACAACTGCAACGGCACGGCCGACGAAGGCAACCCCGGCGGCGGCGCTGCGTGCAGCACCGGGCAGCAAGGCGTCTGCTCCGCGGGGACCCAGGCGTGCACGAGCGGTTCGCTCACCTGCGTGCGCAACGTGGGCCCCACCACCGAGATCTGCGACGGCGTCGACAACGACTGCATGGGCGGCGTCGATCAGGGCTTCGGCGTCGGTCAGGCGTGCGCCAGCGGCAACGTGGGGGTCTGTTCTGCCGGCACCAATCAATGTCGGGGCAACGGCACGGTCGCCTGCGTCTCGACGGTCATGCCGGGCACTCGCACGGAGACCTGCAACGGGCAGGACGACAACTGCAACGGCACCACCGACGAAGGAAACCCGGGCGGCGGCACCGGCTGCAATACCGGTCTGCAGGGGCGTTGCCAGCCGGGCACCAATCAATGCGTCACGGGCGCGCTTAACTGCGTGCAGAACCAGACCGCCATCGCCGAGACCTGCAACGGGGTCGATGACGACTGTGATGGCCTGGTCGACGACGGCTTCAACGTGGGCACCAACTGCGCGACCGGCGGTGCGGGTCGCTGCGCTCAGGGCACCATCCAGTGCAACGCGGGCGCAGGGCAATGCACGGCCCTCACCCCCATCGCTGAGATCTGCAATGGCCTCGACGACGACTGCGACGGCACTGTCGACGACGGCAACCCGGGCGGCAGCGTGGCCTGCACCACCGGTCTTCAGGGCGTGTGCTCGGCAGGCGTGCGCCAGTGCCAGGCCGGCAACTTGAACTGCGTGCAGACCACCATGTCTTCCGCAGAGAGCTGCAACGGGCTCGACGATGACTGCGATGGCACCCCCGACGATGGGCTGATCGTCGACGCCGACGGTGACGGCTCACGCGCGTGCGGCAGCTGCGGTGCGAGCGCGGCGCCCAACTGCGACTGCAACGACACCACCAACACCGTGCGGCCGGGCCGCCCTGAGCTGTGCAACAACGTCGACGACGACTGCGACAGCCAGGTCGACGAAGGCGTCAACCGGGTCTGTTACGCGGGGCCGGCCGGAAGCTCCACGGGCACCTGCCCTGGCACGAGCTGCAGCCCCCGCGGTGTCTGCCAGGGCGTCACGCAGATCTGCATCGCCGGTAACTTTCCCACCTGCGATGCGGCCACGCCGGGCCAGACCTTCCCGGGCACGGAGAGCTGCAACAACCTCGACGATGACTGCGACGGCACCACCGACGATGGCTTGTCGGGCGGCGCCTGCAGCACGGGCCAGCTGGGCGTGTGCGCGCCGGGCACCGAGCAGTGCAACGCGGGCGGTTTGACCTGCGTGCGCAACGTGAACCCCAGCGCCGAGAGCTGCAACAACCTTGACGACGACTGCGACGGCGCCATCGATGACGGCGTGGCGGCGCAGCGCTGCTTCACCGGGCCTGCCGGTACCTTCGCGGGCACCTGCCCGGGGGCCGCGTGTACGCCGCGTGGCCAGTGCCGCGTGGGTTCGGCCACCTGCGCCAGCGGCACCTTCGGCTCGTGCATGGGCCAGACGTTGCCCGCCGCCGAAGTCTGTGACGGCCTCGACAACGACTGCAACGGCAGCAACGACAACGGGCTCATCACCGATGCCGACGGCGATGGCGTGCGCGCGTGTTTGACCTGCGGCGCGCCCAACAGCCCGTCGTGCGACTGCAACGACGGCAACAACATGATCCGCCCCACCGCGGCCGAGACCTGCGATGCGATCGACAACAACTGCAACGGCCAGGTCGACGAAGGCAGCGGGCCGGGCGGCAAGGTGACGATGAATTGCTACTCCGGGCCCGCGGGAACGCAGGGGCGCGGCGTCTGCGTGGCGGGCGTGCAGGTGTGCAACGCCACCGTGCCGGGCACCGGCAGCTTCGGCGCCTGCATGGGCCAGGTGGTGCCCTCGATGGAGCAGTGCAACGGCCGCGATGACGACTGCAACGGCACGGTCGACGACGGCTTCGACGTCGACGGTGACGGCTTCGTGTCGTGCGCTGCGTGCAACAACGCGATGAACTGCGACTGCAACGACACCGATCCGGCCATCAAACCCGGCGCGATGGAAACCTGCGACACCATCGATCAGAACTGCAACGGCATGCTCGACGACGTGCCGGCGCGCCGCTGCTTCGCGGGCCCCAACGTGACGCCCGATACGTTCTCGGGCAGCTGCCCCGGCTCGATGTGCCAGCCCAGGGGCGCGTGCATGGCCGGCAACCAGGCCTGCGGCGTGCTCGGGGCGTGGGGCATGTGCGCGGGCACGGTGCTCCCCACCAACGACCCGGCGATGGGCGAGCTGACCTGCAACGGCGTCGATGACGACTGCGACGGCACGGTCGACGACGGCAACTTCGACGTCGACATGGACGGGGTGCGTTCGTGCGCCGGCGACTGCGTCGACACCGATCCCGCGGTGCGGCCGGGCCTGCCCGAGATCTGCGACGGCAAGGACAACGACTGCGACGGCACCATCGATGGTGTTTCCACCAGTTGCTACGGCGGGCCTCCCGGGACGCGCGGCAAGGGCATCTGCCGCGACGGCAGCCAGCAGTGCGTCAACGGCGTGGGCATGGGCGCATGCCTGGGCGAAGTGCGGCCTTCCCCGCTGCCCGACGGTGGCGCTCCTTCGTGGAACCCCGATGCGGGCGTCGATGACGGCGAGCTGCTGTGCGACACGCGCGACGACGACTGCGACGGCGTGGTCGACGACGGCTTCGATCTCGATCGTGACGGCGTGACCACCTGCCAGGGCGACTGCGACGACGCCGACAGGTTCAACCGGCCGGGCCTGCCGGAGCGGTGTGACTGCCGCGACAACGACTGCGACACCACCATCGACGAAGGCAACGTGTGCGTGGGCGCTCCGTGCCACGACTTCGATGCCGACGGCGTGACCAACTGCGCGGGTGACTGCGACGACTCCAACGCGGCGATCGGGCCCCAGCGCACCGAGCGCGTGGGCAACGCCGTCGACGACGACTGCGATGGCGCGGTCGACGAAGACACCGATGAAGACGGTGACGGCTTCTCGACGGGGCAGGGCGACTGCAACGATCACATCGCGGCCATCAGCCCCGGTGCGGTCGAGGTGTGCGACGGCTTCGACAACGACTGCGACAACCTCAAAGACGAAGGTTTCGATGGTGACGCCGACTTCGCCACCACCTGCGCGGGTGACTGTGACGACGCAGACGCCACGCGCAGCCCCTTTCGCCGGGAGATCTGCGGCAACGGGGTCGACGAAAACTGCGATGGCCGCGTCGACGAAGACACCGACGCCGATGGGGACGGCGTCACCACCTGCCAGGGCGATTGCAACGACTACAACGGCGCGGCTCACCCGGGCACCGGCACGGTCGCGGTGGCCACTGAGATCTGCGACGGCCAGGACAACGACTGCAACGGCCGGGCTGACGAAGGCTTCGACGTCGACGGTGACTTCGTGGCCACCTGCCTGGGCGACTGTGACGACACCGACGCGACGGTGAACCCCACCGCCTCTGAGCTGGCCGCCAACAACAAGGACGACGACTGCGACGGCCAGGTCGACGAAGGCTCGGCCGATCGCGACAACGACGGCTTCTCGGCCTTCTGCGGCGACTGCAACGACGCCGACCCCGCGGTCAACCCGCGCGCCACAGAGGTCTGCGATCGGGTGGACAACGACTGCGACGCGTATGTCGACAGCGCTCCGGGCCAGTTCTCACTGTGCGCGGTCTGCTTCGACGCTGATCAAGACGGTCAGACCAACTGCGATGGCGACTGCAACGACGCAGACCCTGCCATCTCGCGCGGTGCACCTGAGATCTGCGACGTGAAGGACAACGACTGCGATGGCGACGTCGACCTCGATCCGGTCACCGGCCTGCGCGTCTGCACGGCCGACGACGGCGGCGTCGATGGAGGCCAGACCGATGGCGGCGAAGATGCCGGTACCGGTACCGGTGGCGATGGCGGCATGGTCTCGGGCGACGGTGGTACGCCCGAACGTCCCCGGGTGGCCACCAGCTGTGGTTGCTCGAGCCCTGCCGACTTCGCGCCGCTCTCGTTCGTGGCGTTGATGTTGCTTGGCCGCAGGGCGCGCCGCCGCAGCAGTCTCAAGGCGGTGCTGGTGGCCGCGGGGCTGCTCAGCGGCTGCACGAGCGCGCTCGAGACGCCACCCCTGCCGGATGCCGGCATGGAAGAAGTCGACGGTGGTGACGGAGGGGCCGACGCGGGTGTCGATGCGGGCTTCGAGCCCCTCAACTGGCCCTGCCCGGGTGTGTTGCCGGTGGAGCAGGTGCTCTCGACCCTGCCTGGCAGCGACGTCGCGTTCGCCCACAGCCGCAAGTACACCGTGACTGCGCGCGACACGGCGCAGCTGGTGGTGCTCGATGACGCGGTGTCGAACTTCGCGGGTTTCGTGCTGCGCCGGCCGATCCCCGTCGGTATCGACCCGCTGCAGCCGGGGGCGCTCGAGCGGCTCGCAGGCCGGGAAATCGCGGCGCTCGCGTCACTGGGCGGCACGCCGCTGGTGAGAGATCGGGTCGAACGGTTCGATCGCGTCTACGTGGATGATCGTTCACACCGCAACTACTCGAGCGGCTCGACGCTCAGCTTCGCCACAGCCACCAACCCCTTCTCGGTGCGCAACCGCCTCGCGACGGCGTTGTCGGGGCGCCCCGTGGCTGACGTGGGCGCGCTCCCGGTGGTGGCGGGCAGCGCAACTGAGAATCAGATCGTCGTGTACCTGATGTTCCGCATCACCTCGAACGACGTGTTCGTCGCGGGCGCGGTGAGCACGCTGGCTGATTTTTCAAAGAACCAGCCGGCGTTGTCGGACTTCACCAACGGCTCGCACCTGTCCGACTCGGGGCCGATCTTGAACTACGGCTGCGAGCGCATTTCGGCCCCGCCGCTCAAGACCGATTTCATCTTCGTGGTCGATAACTCTGCTTCGATGCTGGAAGAGCAGGCCGCCCTGGCGAACTCGGCCGGTGCGTTGTTCGCCGCCTTCCAGGCGTCGGGCATCGACTTCCGCATCGGGGTGATCACCACCGACAGCGACGTGCTGCGCGGCGTGGGGTTCACCAACGACCTGACCCAGTTCAAGAGTGACGTGCGCGTGGGCATCAACGGCAACGGCCTCGAGATGGGCATCGAGTTCGCGCTGCGTGCCATTCGACGCTCACGGCCGATGGTGTTGCCGCCGCAGCTGCGCATTCGCGACGACGCGGGCCTGGTGGTGGTGTTCGTGAGCGACGAAGAGAACACGGGGCTCAAGCCCGTCGCCGCCTACGCGGCCGACTACGTCGCTGAGAAGGCGGTGGCCTTCGGCATCGTGGGCCCACGGCCGACGGGCTGCACCCGCGTGGGGCTGGGCAGCGCGGTCGCGGGCACGGAGTACATCGATCTCGCCTCGGCCACGGGTGGCAGTACGGGCAGCATCTGCAACCCGAACATCACCGAGGTGGTTGACGAGATTCTCTTCGGTGCGATCGGCGCGTCTTCGCGGGCCACGCTCAATCTGCGGCCGATCTCAGGTTCGCTCTCGGCGAAGACCACCGATCTGCTCCCGCGGGCGCGGGTCAACGGGTTCGATTACGACCCGGCGAACAACACGTTGCTCTTCTTCGGCGTGTCGCCGCCCGCGGGCACGGACGTGACGGCCTCGTACGCGACGTTCGTCTACATCAACTGAAGTGGTGGACGAGGCTCACACGCCGATGATGAGAAAGAGTGCCGCGACCAGAAAGTCGAGCAGCAAACACCCCATGCACGCCTCGACCACGCCCGTGGTCACCGCCTCACCCACCGCGCTCGCGCCGCCCCGGGCTCTCAACCCCCGCATCGACGCCGCCACGGGGATGAACGCGCCACACACGAACGCCTTCACCACCGCGCACGCCACGTCACCCGGGTCGACCATCGCGGGATCCATGAACGCGCGGCCATCGGCCCCGAACACGTAGGTCACGGTGAGCACCGCCGAGAGCGTGGCGGAAAACGTACCCACCACGGTCAGCAGCGGCAGCGTCAACGTCGAGGCGATGATCCGCGGGGCCACCAGCTCAGCCAGGGGATCGGCCGCGGACAGCTCGAGCGCCTCGATCTGCTCATTGACCGACATCGCGCCCAGCTCTGCCGAGGTCGACGCCGCCTGACGTGATGCCGCCAGCAACGCGGTCAGCATCGGGGCGAACTCACGCAAGATGAGCTCGAAGTACGCCGGGCCCACCACGGTGATGTTGCCGGTGTACTTGCGCGCCTGGGCGTACGCGATGGTCACCATCACGGTGCCGAAGAAGGCCAGGCCCACGCCCACCAGCACGCTCGACTGCGTCCCCAGCTCGCCCATGTGGCGGAGCACCTCACGCCACAACACGCCTTCCCGCCGTGCACTGCGCAACGCGCGCGTGAAGAGCAGCGCCTGCGCGCCCAGCGTGTGGATCATCGTCATCCGAACAACCTCGCCAGCACCGGCGTGAGCAGGAAATCGAGCGTGAAGATCGCAGCGCAGCTGGTCACCACGGCCGCCGCAGCCGCCTGGCCGACGCCGCGAGCACCGCCCGACGCCCGCAGACCCGCCGCGGTCGACACCACCGAGATCGCAAGACCGAACGCGGTGGTCTTCGCCACGCCGCCCACCAGATCGCCCCAGCGCAACATGTCGGAGAAGGCCTGGAAAAAGATGCGCACCGGCAGATCGAGCGTGAAGTACGCGGCGATGGCCTCCCAGCCGATGGCCACCGTGAAGGTGGTGGTGGTGAGCAGGAGCACCGACAACACGCTGGCCACCACCCGCGGCGCCACCAGGATGCGGAAGGGATCGAGCGAGATGCCCTTGAGGCCTTCGATCTGTCCGTTGACGGTGAGCAGGGCCAGCTCAGCGGCGTTGCGAGCGCCGATGCGGGCGGCCATCACCAGCCCGAGCAGGAGCGGGCCGAACTCCCACATCAACGCGAAGCCCGCGGCCCAGCCCGTGTAGAGCCGCGTGCCGAACTTGGTGGCGTAGACACCGGCCTGCAAGACGACCGTGGCGCCGATCAAGGTCGCCGCGCCGAGCGAGAGCGGCAACGAGCGATAGCCGAACAGCACCATCGCTCGGGCCAGCTCGGCCCCGTTGAGCCGCGGCAAGTGCATCAGGGTACGCCCGCACACCAGCATGTTCGCGCCCACCAGGCGGGCCAGCCACATCGACATCGTGCCGAGCGCGCGCAGCGGGTTCACGAGGCCACCTTGCCCGCGACGAGGCGAATGGTGCGTTCCGTGGGCAATGACGGCACGGGGTCGGGCAGGGCGACGATCAACGTGCGGCCCTCAGAGATCTCGAGCAGCAGCTCGGCGATCGACCTCTCTGTCATCGGGTCGAGACCCGCGAACGGATCGTCGGCCAGCAACACGCGCGGGCGCGCGACGATCGCCCGGGCCACGCCAGCGCGTTTCTTCATGCCGCCCGACAGGTTCTCCGGGTGCTTCTGCGCAGCGGTGGTGAGCCCGACGCGCGCGATGGCCTCGGCGGCCCGCTCTTGCGCCTCGGCTTCGGGCACGCGGCGTTTGCGCAGCGGCAACAACACGTTGTCCAGCACGGTCATCGAGTCGAACAGCGCGTCGCTCTGAAACACCATGCCGAAGGCGACCTGGGCTTCACGCTTCTCCTGCGCGGTGCGCTGCGAAACCGGCACCTCATCCCACTGCACCTGGCCGGAAGTCGGGGCCACCAGCCCGGTGAGGCACTTGAGCAACGACGTCTTCCCCCCGCCGGCGGGGCCCCAGATCACCGTTCGGCTGCCCACCGGGAAGCTCAGCGTGAGTTCGTCGAGCGCGTACACCGGGCCGAACTTGACTGACAGCTGATGGGTGGAGAGGCGCATCGAAGAACCCAAAGGCTACCTCTGCGCAGCGCCAGAGTAAGGTTTTGGTCGTGACGCCCCCTCACCTCACGGCAGGATCAAGACCATGGTTTTGCGCTGCCTGCTGCTGACGCTGCTGCTCCCCGCCTGCGGTGGTCCGGTGGACCGCTGCGCGAACGTGCCCTGCAGTGAGGGCCGGGTGTGCGTGGTGCGCGACCTCGACAAGGTGGCCTGCGAAGTGCCCGACGCCGGCGCGCCGTGAGCGCTACTTCTTGCCGATGAAGCGCTTGATGGACAGCTTGCGGAAGCCTGTCCACGACTGACGCACCACCGCGGTGCTGAACAGGAAGACGGTCGCTGCGATGCCGAAGATCCCCAGCACGGGCACGCCCCAGATCTCGAATGGCTTGCCCGCGAAGGCGATGAAGGTGCCGATGATGAAACCGCACGCGCACAAGCCCGCAAAGGCGACGACCGCGAAGGATCGCAGGGTCTGGTTGAGCTCCGACATCTGCTCGGACTTCACCGTCACCGTGAACTTGCCTGACTCGAGGTCGAGCATGATCTGCTGCAGCTGCATGGGCAGATCGCTCGCCGCGCCCTGCAACCGGAGCAGCGTCTTGAGCAGGCCGCCCTGCAGTTGGCTGGGGTCGTAGCGCTCGGCGAGCAGCTTCTTGGCGTAGGGCAGGAAGATCTCGTTGATCGGCAGCTCGGGATACAGCGAGCGGAGCACGCCTTCGATCGCCACCGAGGCCCGCGAGAGGATCGCGTATTCGCGCGGAATGCGAATCTTGTACTTCACCGCCAGGTTCAAGATGTCCGCCAGCAGGTGGCGGGTGTTCACGTCTTTGAGCGAGGTGGGCAGGTACGCGCTCAAGATCGCCTCGATGTCGCCGCGAAAGGCGATCATGTTGGTGCGCGTGTCGGGCGTACCGAGGCGGTAGAGCAGGCGCGCGACCGACTCCGAGTCTTGCAGGCCGACGGCGAGCACCAGCTGCACCAGGGTGTCCTGCATCTGGCGGGTGATGCGGCCGACGAGGCCGAAGTCGATGAGCCCGAGCACCGGGCCCTCGAGCACCAGCAGGTTTCCCGGGTGGGGATCTCCGTGGAACAGGCCGTCTTCGAAGAGCTGCTTGAAGGCGCCCTCGAGGATCGTCTTGGCGATGGTCTTCTTGCCTTCCTCGTCGAGGTTTGCGTGCGTGAGGTTGGGCGCGTCGAAGAACTCCATCGTCAGCACGGTGCGCGCGGTGAGGTCGTCGTAGACCTTCGGAATGCGCGTGTGCGTGATCTCGACGTGGTTCTTGTAGAAGGCGCGAATGTTCGCGGCCTCGTTCAAGAAATCGAGCTCCTCGTGCACCGCCTTGTCGAACTCTTCGATGATGCCGGTGGGTGTGTAGACGCCGACCTCTTCGATCACCGCCTCCAATGCGCGCGCCACGTAGTGCAGCACCGAGAGATCGGCGCGCAGCTGCTCGGTGATGCCCGGCCGCTGCACTTTGACGATGACCTTCTCGCCTTCTTTGGTCACTGCCTTGTGCGCCTGGGCCATCGAGGCGGCAGCGACGGGCTCGGGGGAAAACTCGGCGAAGACCTCTTCGAGCTCCTTGCCGAACGCCTCGCGGATCACCTTGCGCACTTGTTCGAAGGGCACGGGCGGCACGTCGTCTTGCAGGGTCTCGAGCTCTTTGATGAACTCCTGCGGGAGCAGATCGGCGCGGGTCGACATCACCTGGCCGAGCTTCACGAAGGTGGGCCCCAGCTCAGCGAGCATCAGGCTGAAACGACGCGGCGCAGTGGCAGCCCGGGCGGACTCAGCGGTCTCGGGCTTCGACTCGTCTTTCTTGCGAATGCCCGTGCGCTCCAGGAGATCCGCGAAACCGAAGCGACCCGCGATGAGCGAGATCTGCCGCAGCCGCTTCAAGTCCTGGAAGGCCTCGCGAATCACGGGCTCACCCAACCACGGGTCGGGAAGCGGGGCAAAGTCTAGGAGGACCACTCACCGAGCCTTTCCGAAGGGCCCT
>JAYTAT010000409.1:0-4230 GCA_043737315.1 Archangium sp. | reverse complement strand
CCTGGTGACCGAACCTGTCGTACCTCGCCCGGCGATCGGGGTCGGACAGCACCTCGTAGGCCTCTGAGGACTCCTTGAACTTGTCCTCGGCGTCTTTGTCACCGGGATTGCGGTCGGGGTGGTACTGCATTGCCTGTTTGCGGAAGGCCTTCTTCAAAGCGTCCGCATCGGCGTTGCGCTCGACGGCGAGCACTTCGTAGTAGTCACGCTTGGAAGCCATGGGGCGCAACCTCTCTAACGCAGCCTGACTCGAAAGCAATCGACCCCGTGACCGCCGTGCCTTCTTCCCCGCGATCGAAACCGGACAAACGGGTGTGGTGGCGCGTGATCGCCCGGGTGGGGGCGTACCGGGGGCCGTTGACCCTGGCGATCTTCTTCTCCCTCTTCGCGGCGAGCGCGGGGGCGCTCTGGGCGTCGTTGGTGGGCCCGCTGTTGCGCTCCCTCATCGGCGGGGGCGCCATCACCTGGGGTCCGTTCGAGCTTCAGCGGGATGACCTGACCTTCAAGCTGCCGCTGGCGATCGTGGCAGCGGCGGTGCTGAAAGCCGTCGCGTCGTGGCTGCACGCGGGGTTGATGAGCCGGGTCTCGCAGGGGGTGCTGTCGCGCCTGAGGGAAGAGCTCTACGGCCGGCTGCTGGTGCTGCCCCCCAAGTGGTTCGAGCGGCGGCACTCGGGCGAGCTGCTCTCGCACTTCACCAGCGACGTGGCGCAGCTCGAGTTCTCGGCAGGTCAGGCGCTGGCGAGCATCACCAAAGACTCGCTGCAGGTGCTCGGTTTGTTGATCGTGTGCCTGCTCACCGATTGGCGCTTGTTCCTCATCATCTTCATCGTGCTGCCGGGCACCATCATTCCGGTTTCCCGCTTTGCGCGCGGGGCCAAGAAGCAGGCCACCAGGTCGCAGGCCTCGCTGGGTCAGTTGTCGATGCTGGTGAGCGAGCAGTTGCAGAACCTGCCGGTGGTGCAGACGTACCGGGCTGAGGGCCGCGCACTGGAGCGCTTCGATGCCGAGCAGGCTCGATACCTTTCGGTGATGAAACGTTCGCTCTTCATTCGCGGCGCGTTCAGCCCGACCACGGAGTTCCTGGGCATCATCGGGCTCGCCCTGGCGATGGTGGTGGGTACCCGCGCGGTGCAGCTCGATCCTTCACTTGCGGGGAACTTCGTGTCGTTTCTCGCGGCGGCGGTGCTGCTGTACCAACCGGTGAAGTCGCTTTCGAACACGGCCTCGCAGCTCTCACTGGGTGCAGGCGCGGCCGTGCGGTTGTTCGAGGTGCTCGACTCAGAAGCCGATACCGATGCGGGCGGTGAGGCACAGCCGCTCACGCTGGGTCTGCAGTTGAACGACGTGAAGCTCACCTATCCAGATGGGCGCGAGGCGCTCAAGGGCGTGAGCTTCGTGGTGGAACCCGGCACGCACGTGGCGCTGGTCGGGCCTTCGGGTGCGGGCAAGTCGAGCGTGTTCTCGTTGCTGCTGGGCCATGGCACGGCTTCGGGTGGCGAGGTGCGCTGGAATGGGGCGCCGCTTTCTTCATTGTCCAGGCGCAGCGTGCGCTCGCAGCTGGCGTGGGTGCCGCAGGATCCGGTGCTGTTGTCAGGATCGATTCGCGAGAACCTGCGGCTCGGCCGGTCGGACGCGACAGATGCGCAGCTGTGGGCGTCGCTCGAACGGGCGCACGCAGCGCAGTTCGTTGCCGGCTTCGCGGCGGGGCTCGAAGAAGACGTGGGTGAGCGCGGGGGGCGGTTGTCGGGCGGACAACGGCAACGCCTCGCCATCGCGCGCGCATTCTTGAAGGAGCCGTCGCTCTTGCTGCTCGATGAGCCGACCAGCGCGCTCGACTCCGAGACTGAGGCTGAGGTGCAGGCCGGCCTCGCAGAGTTGATGAAGGGCCGCACCACGCTGGTCATCGCGCATCGGCTCGCCACCATCCGCCACGCGGATCGCATCGTGGTGATGGAGGCCGGCCGGGTGGTCGATGAAGGAACGCCTGAAGCGTTGGCAGCCAGGGGCCAGTCGTGGTCTGGAGTCTCGAGCGCATGAGCATCGCCATCGCCCCCAGCCCAGCGCCGTACGCCGAGTCGAAAGTCGGGCCCAATCGCGTCGCGCTCTTGAAGGACGGCGCGCAGGCGTTCCCAGCGATGCTGTCGGCGATCGCCGCGGCGAAGAACACCATCTGCTTCGAGACGTACATCTTGAAGGATGACGAGCTGGGCATGCGCTTCCTCACCGCGTTGATCGAGCGCGCGCGGGCGGGTGTGGAAGTGCTGCTCATGTACGATTTCTGGGGCAGCGACGTCTCAGACAAGACGCTGGGTGAACTGACGCTCGCGGGCGTGAGGCTGCTCGTGTTCAGGCCCTGGAAGTACCTGGGCTCGGTGAGTCTCGCGTTGTCGAAGGTGAGCCGGCGCAATCACCGCAAGTCACTGACGGTCGATGGTAAAATCGGCTTCACCGGCGGGCTCAACATCAGCAACGACTACGCGCCGGTAGCGGAAGGGGGCGGGGGGTGGCGTGACACGCACGTGAGGATCGCGGGGCCCGATGCGCAGGCGCTCGAGAAGCTGTTCCTGACCACGTGGACCAACAACAAGGGTCCGAAGTTCGACTACCAGCGCTTCGAGCGGCGTCGCTACGCGGGCTGCGAGAATTTGCGCGTGGTGGGCAATGACTTCGCGCCCGATCGAAAGGGCATTCGGCGCGCGTATGAAGAGGCGTTCGAGAAGGCGCAGTTGCGCATCTGCGTGACGAACGCGTACTTCCTGCCGCCGGCAAAGATGGTGCGGGCGTTGGTGCTGGCGGCGCGGCGCGGTGTGAAGGTGACCGTGATTCTCGCGGCGACGACGGATGTGAAGATCGTGCTGTATGCGGCGCGGGGTCTGTACCCGCGGCTGCTCAAGAACGGCATCGAGGTGCGGGAATGGGCTTCGGGGCGCGTGTTGCACGCGAAGACAGCGGTGGTCGATGGCATCTGGGCCACGGTCGGTTCTTCGAATCTGGATCCGCTGTCGTTGCGGCAGAACCTCGAAGTCAACGCGATCTTGACCGAGCCCAGCTTCGGCGCGGCGCTCGAGCGGATGTTCGTGGAAGACCTCGAACACTGTCGCACCATCACGATGGCTGAGGTGAACCAGTTCGGGCTGTTCGAGCGGATGTTGTCGTGGATCGCGTACCGGCTGCGTCACTGGCTCTGAATTTCCCTCGCCCTGCGAAGCGGGGAAAGAGACCAGCTTCAGTTCAACAGGTTTGGAAGCACGAAGTAGAGATCGACGTCGTTCTCGCACTCGATGCAACGACCTCGGGCCACGCGCAGACCGTGCCGGCTCGTCTCGCCCAACGTGAGCAACCGCCCGCCGCACTCACAGCGTGCTGCTGCCTGCGCGTCTTCAAGCACTCGATGCGAGACGAGCACCAGCGGGTTGTCTGGCGTGTAGCCAGGCATCGACGCGCGCTCCCGGCGGCTCACGGTGGCCTGAAATGACTTGCGGATGATTCGGAAGCCCCAGACGGCGAGCGCGATCAGCAGCGCGAGGAGGAGAAAGTCCAAACGTTAAGCCCTCTCCCCCGCGGCGGAGAGCGAAGCTGTGGAGTTCACCGTCGCTCCATCGCGGCGTGCGCTTCGAGGCTGGCTCGGTCACGGCCTATCGTGGCCACTGCGAGCTCACGACCTGCGAGCAGGTACCTCACCGTGCAGTCGAGCTTCTCGGGCGAGCCTTCCACCACCAGCTGGTCCCACTTCTCGGCGTGACCCACGTACCCGATGGTGACGTCGTAGTGCTGGCTCCAGAAGAAGGGCACGTCGCGAAATGACGTGGCGATCCCAAGCAGGTTGCGAGCAGCGATGCGCCCCTGATCCTGGGCCGCCGCCCAGTGCTCGACCCGAATGCGTTCACCCGACCGTGCATCTGGGTACCGGGCCACATCACCCGCCGCCCACACGTTCTTTGCGCTCGTGCGCAGGAACTCGTCGACCACCACGCCCCGATCGATCGAAAGCCCCGCGCCTTCCGCGAGGCCCAGGTTCGGCCGCACGCCGACGCCTGCGACAATGAAATCGCCCTCGAGCATCGAGCCATCCGACAGCTTCACCCCACCCGCTACGCGACCCGTGGCCTTGCGCTCGAGATGAAAGACCACCCCGTGATCCTCATGGAGCTTCTTGACCACCGCGCTCAGCTCAGGCCCGAGCACCCGAATCAGGGGCGCCGATTCAGGAGCCGCCACGTGCACCTCGAG
>JAYTAT010000408.1:0-1601 GCA_043737315.1 Archangium sp. | reverse complement strand
CCCCGACCGCTTACTCGGCGACTTTGACCGTCAGGCTCTGCCGTGCAGCAAAGGTGACGACGTCGAGCGCGAACGTCTCAGGGGCGCCAAGACGCCGGGCCGTGGTCAGGTTCACGTGCAGCTCGAGCCCTTCCGGGTTCGCCACGGCCATCGCCCCGGGATCCACCTTCTCCACCAGAATGCGATTGGCGATTCGCCCCGCCTGCTGGCCGATGGCGAGTGGCGCTGGAGCCAGGGCGAACAACGCGCCTTGCTTCACCTGCGCAGAGGCGAGGCCGACCGCAGGCACCTTCTCGTCCTGACACCAGACGAGCAACCGCTCGACGACCGCGGCATTTCCCACTGTCTTGTCGGAGACGATCACCAGCGCGTCGACCTTGCCCTTCGCGTTCGCGAGTGTCTTCTCCACCTTGGCCGAGCTGTCGACGTCGAGGGGCACCAGGACCAACCCGCGTGACTGCGCCGCTTGTGAAGCACCTTCCAGCAGCGCCTTCGAGTACCGGGGGTCCTGCAGCACGCCGACCCGCTTCACCTTGGGCTGCACGGCCTTGAGCGCGGTCAACTCGAGCGAAAGGTCGCTCGTCAACGCGATGCCCGTCGTGTTCTGGCCGTCGAGCTCGTACTTCTCGTAATAGGGCACCATCGAGAACAGCACCGGCACGTCGCTGAACTCGCGGCGCGCACCGACCGCGGCGGCGGGCCCGATGGCCAGCACCAGCGCAGGCTTGTTGGTGCTCAGCTTCTTGAAGGCGGCCGCGGCGGCTTCGGGCCCTTCGTCGAGGGTGACCTCTTCGACCTGGCCCTTCACCTCAGCTGCGAAACCGGCGACCACCTGGGCATAGGCGTTGAGCGCCGCCGACTTCACCACCACCACGCGCGGTCGCTCAGCCCACGAGGCTGAGGCGAGCAGCAGCGTGAGGGTCAGCGTTGATCGCCGCAGCACCGGAAGCCCACCTCAGACGACTTGGCGAACGACGCGCCGTTCTTCCGCGCCGAGCAACGAACTGCGTAGTCGCCGCTGGCGAACGAGCCACCCTTGATCATGCGATCCGACGTCCACTCGGCGACGTTGCCCGAGAGATCCGCCACCCCGAAGCCCGAGCGGCACTTGGCGAAGCGGCCACCCGGCGAGAGGCTGCGCGAGTCTCCGATGTCGTCTTCGGTGTTGCAGGTGTTCGCGTCGAAGCTGTTGCCGTAGGGCCACTTGGCGCCGCCGGGCCCCTTGCACGACTTCTCCCACTCGGCCTCGGCGCACAGGCGCTTGCTCTGCGCTTCACACAGCCGTTTGGCGTCGGCAAAACCCACGCTGGCCGTCGGTGAGGCGCCCCGTTTGTTGGGGTACTCGAAGATGTCGATGCAGAAGCTGCCGACCTCGACTGAGGTCAGCGTCTTCTCGTCGAAGCCCATCATCGGATCGCCGGGCGCCGTGCCCATCTTGAACGCGCCGGCGCCGACCAGCCGCATGCCTTCGGGGCAGGCCATTCCCGTGGCAATGGGGGTGGGCGGCGTGACGGCAGCGACGATGACCTTCTCGCCCTTGTCCTTCTTCTCGGCGGCGAGCTTCTCGGCAGCTTCTTTTGCGGCGACCTTGTCGGCAGCGA
>JAYTAT010000407.1:0-4230 GCA_043737315.1 Archangium sp. | reverse complement strand
AGGCGGATCGCCGCATCGGGTTGTCGCCTTTGACGCAGCAGCTCGTCGATGAGCTGTCGAAGTGGAAGGCCTGAAGAGACCTCGCTGACGACACCCAGCCCCTCACCCAGACCCTCTTCCCGCTTTGCAGGGAGGGGGAGAGAAGGATCTATGTTCGCTGCAAGCCACATTGGTCGCGATCACCTGCGCATCGGGCGCAACAACCAGGACGGAGTCTTCAGCTCTTCACGGCTCGCCGTGGTCACCGACGGCTGCTCCTCACAACCTCACAGTGAAGTCGGAGCACAACTCGGAGCGCGCTACCTCGGCCAGTGGCTCAGCTGTCAAACCGAGCTCACCGCAGAGCTCCCTCACCGGGCAACCGATGCGCTCACCGCATACCTCTACCAGGCCGTGCTCGCGTTGGGCCCCGACATCGAGCCGATTCTCGAGCGCTACTTTCTCTTCACTTTTCTCGTCGCCATTCGAATCGCAGACCGGGGAATGATCTTCGGCCTGGGTGACGGTGCATTCCTGGTCGACGAAGCGCTGGTGAAGATCGACTCCGGGGCCGACAACGCACCGCCGTACTGCGCGTACCGCCTGACGAACTCGGGCTCCCGGCCCGAAGCGCAGCTTCACTTTCTGGGCCCCGCGGGGCGCCTCGCCGTGATGACCGACGGCTTCGATCGGCTCGCACCTTCGCGCCTTCTCGAGCTGACCAGCGAAGAGGCCCTGCATCGCAACCCGCTCACCTTGCAGCGGCGGCTCAACGTGCTCGCCGAAACCGAACGCTTCACGGATGACGCGACCATCGCGCTGCTGGGGAGCTGAAGTCATGGACGTCTACCTTTCCGGAAAACGAGTGAAGGTCAGCGACACCGATCTCCTCGGCGAAGGAGGGGAGGCGCGCGTCTACAAACTCGGCACCACCGCGCTCAAGCTGTTCCACCCCCCGACCAATCCCCTCGCGCAGCGGCTGCTCGATCAGAAGCTCATCAAGCTGGCGAACTTTCCGAAGTCACTGCCGGCTGCGGTGATGAGCCCGAGTGGTCTGGCGACCGATAAGGACGGAAGAGTCATCGGCTACCAGATGCCGCTCGTACCCGGCGCCGACGACTTCGGCCGGCTGGCTCAGCGCAAGTGGCGGCTGGGCGTGCTGTCCAACAGTGGCCTCACCTCGTTGTTCCAGGCGCTCCATGGTCTGGTCGACCAGCTGCACACCGCGCGCGTGGTGATCGGCGACTTCAACGACGGCAACGTGTTGTTCGCCAGCGGCAGGCCCTACCTCATCGACGCCGACTCGATGCAGTTCGGCGGCCACGCATGCACGGTGGGTCACGAACGTTTCCTCGACCCGCGCCTCTACGGAATCGATCTTTCCACCGCGCCCCGTTTCGATGACGGCTCTGATTGGTATGCGTTCTCGGTGCTGCTGTTTCAGAGCCTGCTCGCCGTGCATCCGTTTGGGGGAACGCACGCGAAGCTTCCCACCCTGCTGCGCCGCGCGGAGGCCCGGCATTCACTGTTGCAGAGCGACGTGTTGGTGCCGCGCCTGGCCGTGCCTCCGAAGGTATTGCCCGATGATCTGCTGCACTGGTTTCTCGCGGTCTTCGAGAAGGACGCGCGGCAGACGTTCCCGGCATCGCTGCTTCAACTCGCGTGGACCAGCTGTGCGTGTGGCCTCGAGCATGCGCGCGCGGTGTGCCCCGAGTGCCGCACGTTGGGGCCGTTGGTGACGCGGCAGGTGCTCCGTTCGAAGGGCCGTTGCACGGCGCGCACCGCCTTCGAGACGAGCGGCCGGGTGGTGCACGCGGCCATGCAAGGTGGCCTGCGCTACCTCGCGGAAGAACACGGAACGTTGCGACGTGAAGATGGCACCGTCATCTCGACGCAGCTCGAAGGTGCCCACCGCCGCTTCGGAATCTCGGGCGCTGCCACCTGGGTGGCCGACGGCGAAGGTCACGTCGAGAAGTGGCAGGGAGACCGACTCGTCGAACGTACCCAGACTGGCCTGCGCGGACTGTGGCCCGTGCTCGCCACCTCGACCTCGGTGACGTATCGGCAGGAACAGGCCTGGCTCATCGAGCAACACACCGGCGCGCGCATCGGCCAGGTGCTGGAAGGCCAGACCTGGTTGTGGACCGGTGAGCGCCTGGGACTTGGCTTCTACCGGGCAGGTGGCCTGACCGTTTCGTTTCTGACCCGCGTGGGAAAGTCGGGCCTCAAACAGCTCGCCGGCCTCACGTGGACCGGGCGCATTCTCGAAGCCGACGCGGTGTTCGACGCGAAGCACGCGCTGCTCACGGTGGTCTGCGACGACGGCGGCAAAGACGTGGTGCATCGCTGGCTCATCGACGAGGCGGGCACCGTGCTCGCGAAGTCGAGGGGTGGTGCCCGAGGTCACGCTGCGTTGTTGGCGGGCCGGGTGGTGCTGGCCACCGATGCGGGGCTGGTGGCGATGAAGAACGACCTTGGCATCTTGATTGAGACGATGCCCTTCCCTGACACCCAACCTTTCGTCTCCGCGGGTGACGAAATTTTCCCCAATGCCGACGGCTCGTTGTTCATCGTCGGTGCCCGCGACATCACGCAGTTGACGCTCACGTGAAGGAGGTTCGCCATGTCGTTGCCGCTCCCTGATTTCTACGATCCCAGGCAGGTCTCACAGCTCTACCTCGAACGCGCAGGACTGGTCACCGAGGCGGGTGAAGCCTTCGCCACGAGACACGGCGTCAAGCCCGCGGGGCAGGACAAGTTTCGCATCGCAGCGTTCGGCATCGACGTGCAGGTCGGGTTCTGCACGCCGGGCGCGAGTCTCTTCGTGCCGGGTGCGGTGGAAGACAGCACGCGCACCACCGAGTGGATCTACCGGAACCTCGACAAGCTCACCGGGCTGTTCTTCTCGCTCGACACGCACCGGGTGTTTCAGATCTTCCACCCCGCCTGGTGGATCGACGCGCAGGGCCGCCACCCCGCTCCGCTCACGCCGGTCTTCCACGAAGACGTGCGCTCGGGGAAGTGGACTGCCATCGCGCACCCCAGGGAGAGCCTCGAGTACGTCAAGAAGCTCGAGAGCACCGGCAAGTACGTGCTGATCATCTGGCCGTATCACACGCTGCTCGGTGGGCTGTCGCACGCGCTGGTGCCCGCGGTGATGGAAGCAGCGTTGTTCCACGCGGCGGCGCGAAAACATCAGACCCACTTCGAGACCAAGGGTACGCACGCGATGACCGAGAACTACTCGGTGCTCTCGCCGGAAGTGACCGAGCTCTCGGGGAACGTCGTGGGTGCCTTCAACGCGCCGTTCTTCAAGATGCTGATGGAATACGACCGCGTGTACGTGTTCGGCCAGGCGAAGAGTCACTGCGTGCTCTCGACGGTCAACGACATCCACGCGCACGTCGCCGCGACGGATCCGAAGCTGGCCGAGAAGATCTGGATTCTGGAAGACGCGATGAGTCCAGTGCCTCCGCCCCCGCTGTCGCCGCTGCCGGATCATCTGAACTTCCCGAAGCTCGCCGATGAAGCCGTCGCGAAGTGGAAGAGCGCGGGCATGAAGGTCGTGCGCACGACCGACGCCGTCACCATCTGAAATGCAACTGAGTCACTGATTCCCCTGGCGCAGCCACACCCAAAGGAGAGCCCATGATCAAAAAATCCATGACGCAAGACGAAGCCACCACGCTGTTCGCTTCAGCCACCACCAAAGGAATCATCTCCCCGCAGACGAGCTCACTCATCACGGGGAACCTGGGAAACCTGGTCCTCGCGGGCGCCGCGGGCAAAGACCTCGAAGACATCACCGCCTCAGACGTCACCCTGGTCACCGTGCTCATCGACGCCAGTTCGTCGATCGCCTCTCGTGGTCTCGAGAAGGCCGTGCGCGAAGGTCAGAACGCGCTGCTCGACGCCTTCGCGGGCGCGAAAGATCGAGACGCGGTGTTGCTCGCCTGCTGGACCTTCAGCGGCGCGATGGACGTGATTCACAGCTACGTGCCCGTGCCCGACGCGACGCGGCTGGACACGAAGAACTACCGGGCGAGTGGCTCCACGGCGCTCTACGACACCTGGTGCAGTTCTCTTGCAGCCAACGTGGCCTACGCGCAGCGCTTGCGTGATGGGGGTACGCCCACCCGAAGCGTGGTGGTCGTGGTGACAGACGGTGAAGACGTGGGGAGCAAACGAACCGCGGGTGATTGCGAACGCCTGAGCCGCGACCTGCTCGCGTCCGAGTTGTTCACGCTCGCG
>JAYTAT010000406.1:0-1604 GCA_043737315.1 Archangium sp. | reverse complement strand
GCACTTCAGCGTCGATGATCGCGCGCACCTTCTTGTAGTTGGTCACCACCGGCGCACCCGCGCTGGCCGATGCCTTGTAGAACCCAGCCACGTTCACGTGACCGCTCATCAGCGTGGTCGCCGAGAGCAGCAGGGTGGTGCGAATGCCCACGAACGCGCCGGTGAGCGTCACCAGCAGGGCCGTCACCCCCGCGATGGCGGTGCCCAGAATGAGCGTGCGCACCCGGTGCTGCAGCAGGCTGCGAAAGGCGATCACCCAGAGCATGCGGCTGAAGAACGTCATTCGTCGGCCTGCATTGCCCGCAAGGGGCTCACGCGCATGGCCATCAGCGCAGGAAGAAGGGTCGAGCCGACCGTCACCACCAGGATGATCACCAGCGCCACCACCAGCGGCCAGGTGGAAAGCTGGGGGATCAACCGCGGGCCCGAGAAGAAGAAGTACATCACGTCGTTGGGTGCTGCGATGCCCTGGGTGGCGATGAGCGAAAGCGCGCCTGCACCCGCCAACATGCCCAGCCCGCCGAAGAGCAGGCCCAGCACCAACGACTCGACCAGCACCATCGAGAGGATGAGCCCACGTTGCGCGCCGATCGCCCGCATGGTGCCGAACATCTGCGTGCGCTGAAGAGTGGCCATCAACACCGAGAGGTACATGATCAACATCGCCGCGATGAAGATGATGCCCACCGCCACGAAGAGCAGCGCGCGGAACACGTTGATGATCTGCCCCAGCAGGCCCGAGGCCTTCTGCCAGCTGACCGCCTGGATGCCGAGGTTCTGTTCCGTCGAGACCTGGGCGATGCGCTCGAGGGTCTCATCCATTCGCGAGGGGTCGTTGAGCATCACGGCCGCGTGCAGCACCACGCCGTCATCCAGCTGCTGCTGCGTGTAGACCCTTCGAATCAGATCTTCTTCGCGCAGCTTGCGGCCGGTGCCCGCGAGCGCCGCATCGGGATCGATGATCCCCGGAGTCGCCTCGGCGATCACCTCAGCGCCGTCACCGAACAGCTCGTCTTCGGCGTTCTCCCGGCTGACCGTCTTCGCGCCGGTGTTGCGCTGAATCTCCTTGAGCTCTTCGGCCTTGTCCGAGGTGAGGTAGCCGAACAGCTCGCGAAAGCTCATCAGGTCCATCAGGCTGGTCGCGCCAGCCAGCGGCGACTTCTCGAGGCCGGTGAAGGCGAAGGTGCCGTACACGCGCACGTTCACGTTCTGGATGTAGCCTGACTTCGTGAACGCCTTGATGGTGAGCATGTCGCCCACCTTCACCCGGTAGAGCTGCACCTGCGGCACCACCAGCTCGTAGAACTGCGTGTAGCGCTGGTCGAAGTTCTCATCGGTGGTGGCCAGCAGCGTCGAGAGCAGCGCGTCGATGGTGTCGGCCTTCGAGGGCAGCGCACCCTGCAGCGTCTTCACCAGCGCGGCCGTCTTGATTCCGTCGAGCTGCAGCACCAGCTCACGCGTCTGGTGCGTGTTCTCTTTGACGAAGCGCTTGAGCTCGTCGTCGGTACCGATCAGCCGGCCGTTGGCGCGCGCGTCTTTGATCTTGTCGAGGCGGCGCGCGGTCTTCAGCTTCATCTGATCTTCGTGCATCAAATCGGCTATCA
>JAYTAT010000405.1:0-4242 GCA_043737315.1 Archangium sp. | reverse complement strand
GCGTCATCAACGCGTCGGTCGGCGGAGCCAAGGTCTTCGACGCCGAGGTGTACCGGAACTACCGCTTCCGCGATCGCCCGCTCGTCAACACGCTCTGGGAGCTGGTGGTGAACCGCCGCGACGAGACCGTCAACAAGGACATCGATCTCGGGACGCTCTCCGACATCCGCGTTCTCATCTATTACTCCGACTTCACTTCCTTCTGAGGCACACACGAATGTCCCCTCTCGTCTCCGGACGTGTCGCCCTCGGCGCCACGGCGCTCTCTTTGTTGCTGCTGGGCTGCCCCAACCCGAACGTCACCAACGACTCCGGCATGAACGAAGTCGATGCGGGCTGCGACGGCCTGATTGGCTGCGCTTGCGCTGGAGGCGCCTGCACCACTGGCGAGTGCCTCTCGGGCACCTGCACCGACTGCCGCCGTGGTGAGTCAGCGTGTATCTGCCGCGCCAACAACACCTGCAACACAGGCCTGCGCTGCACCACCGGGCTGTGCGAGAGCTGCCCCGCGGGCGACCTGGGCTGCGCGTGCGGCACGGGCAACGCCTGCGGCACCGGTCTGGTGTGCAGCAACGCGGTGTGCGTCACCGACACCTGCGTGGCAGGAACGGCCAGCTGCCCCTGCCGCCCCGGCGCGCCTGCGTGCAACGCCACGCTGTATTGCGACAGCACGCTGTGCCAGGCGTGCAGCAACGACGTCGTCGGGTGCCCCTGTGATGGCAACGGTCAGTGCGCGGGGTCGACGGTCTGCAACGCGACCACCCAGACCTGCCGCGCGGTGCTTACCTGCGCGCAGCTCGCCACCAACGGCACCTGCCTGCCGAACCAGGCGTGCGTGCAAATCAACGGCGCCGACGCGCAGTGCGTGCCCGACACCTGCACCGGCGATTTCAGATGGAACGGCGTCGCCTGCGTGGCCTGCGTGAGCGCGGGCTGCACCAATGAGCCGTCTTGCTCCGACCTCGACGGCGGGCTGGGCGCGAGCTGTTCGGCCCTGCACCGGGCCTGCAGCGCGATGTCGTCGACCTGCGGGGCCTGCTTGCCGGGCTACACCGCCAACGCCAGTGGCCAGTGCATCGCCGTGCCCCGCTGCGGCGGCGCGACCTGCACCTTCACGCAGTTCTGCGATCGCACCGGCCCGACTCCCATCTGCGCTGCAAATCCACCCTGTGGAGCAGGCCAGGCCATGACGACCTCGGGCAGTTGCGCCTCGTGCGCGCCGGTGCCCACCTGCACGGGAGCGGGGTTTTCAGGGCGGCTCTGGCCCTTCATGACCGCCCTCGACGTCTGCGTCTGCGAGACGCTGGACGATCATTTTCTCATCAGCGGAGGCAACAGCAACGCGACCGTCTGCGATCTCGATGGCGATGGCTGGATGCGCGAAGAAGCCGGCGACCCGGGCGTGACCAGTGATCCGGCGCTCAGCGCCAACTCGCGCTGCAACATCAAATCGGTCGACCGGGTGCGGCTGTACGACGAGTACGGCATTTCGGTCGACGTGTTGTCGTGCGTGGAGGGCCTGGTGAAGACCTCGCCCGCGCTCCGCGATGGCGGCGTGCCCAACGGAGGCATCGGCCGGCTCGCCGACGGTGGGCTGATGCGCACCGCTGACGGAGGCAACCCCTGCAGCGCGTTCCTGCCGATGCGCCTGATGGAGACCGCGCGCAACGACATTCCGGGTAACCCCAGCGCCGCGAACAAGGCGCCGGCCTACGGCGGCTCGAGCGGGCGACTGCTGGCGGCCAACGAGCTCAACTCGTTGACCAAGGCCTGCACCTCGATCTCAGGCGACTACAACGACAACAAGCTCGACGACCTCGCCGAGGCGCAGGGAACGGTCGCGCCCATCAACGTGCGCCCCGCCCCCGCGGTCGATCGCGTGCGGCTCGAGTCGTTCGCGTTCTTCCTGGAACTCGACAGCGCGGCGGCGGAAGGCCGGGTGCTCAACATTCGCGAGCGCTCGCGCTGCGAGGCGGCCTTCCCCTTCCACTACGCGCCCGACGCGGGCTCCCCCACGCCGGTCGATGGCTACGTCATGGCCGACGACAAACCGTACTGGCGAGCCTGCGCGCGCAACCGCGACCCGTCCTATGCCGCGAGCAACCCGCGGCCCGGCTACGACTTCGCCAATTACAACTGCGAGACCACCTCTCTTTCCTGCCCGCTGGTCGCCCCGGCCCACCCCACCACCGTCGCGCCGGTCGATCCGTCGACGACCCGGTTCCGCGACTTCGGCCTGTGCCGTTTGCAGGGCAACCTGCCGGCTGACGGGCGGTGGCGCGGCATGAATCACCACAGCCAGTTCAAGTGCGTGAACGTGGTGAGCGGCGCGACGCCCAACTCGTACGATCGACAGAACACCGAGTTCGGACAGGCGACCAATCAGCTGACCTTCGAGACCTGCGTGGCGCGGCCCTGTTCCGCGCCCGGCGATCTCTCGTGCTCGAGCCCCCAGGGCACCACCATGGAAGCGCAGACCCGCCAGCCGGTGCTCGATTGCACTGCGCGCGCAGGCATCGCGTTGGCTGGAAGTGTTGGTTTCGCCGCAGTGAACTACCGGCCCTACCGCTTTGCAGACACCTTCTACCCGGGCAACACGTACGCCCCTACCGAACGCACCTACCGGGGCGGCTGCGTGAACGAAGACGACGCGTGGGATTCTTTCCTCTGCCCGTACCCTGAATTCACGCTTTCCCGCACCCTGGCCGACGCGCAGTTCGGCCGGTACAGCTGCTACAAATTCGGCACGAACTTCTTGTGGGCGGGTCCGCTGCCCGACGGCGGCACCAACGTCGCGGGCATCTCCACGCTGCGCTGGGGCGCCAGCACGAACGCAAGCGTGCTCGGACCGAGACCGCCCCCTGATGGAGGTCTCTGAGATGAACTCGAACGAACGGGTGCAGCTGATCCTCGAATTGCTCGACGGCAAGGCCACCGCCGCTGAGCTCGCCGCGCGCCACGACCTCGACGAGAAAGAGCTGCTCGTCTGGCGTGACGCCTGGCTTGCGGGGGCTCGTGCGGCCTCGCGTACGCGCGCTCCGAGCCGGAGGTTGTGGGTGGCGGGCGCGGTGCTGGGCGCTGCCGTGCTGGGGCTCCTCTCGAAGGAAGCCCTGGCGGCCTCCTGCGCAGCGCCCTCTTCGTTCTCCAGCCTGGGCTTGAACTATTTTTGCCCCAACGATCCGGCGCTGGCTTCGGAGTTCAATGCGAACACCGCGCAGCTGGTCGGCCTCATTCAGCAAAAGGTGGGCGCTGGCTGGGGCGCTCCCGACGCGGGCGCCGGCACCTCGGGCATCACCACCAGCTCGGCGAACGTGGCTGGCGCCTCGACGCTCACGGGCGGCGCGACGATCGGGAGCGCAGGCAGCGTCGACTTCGGCAGCAACACCCGGCAGATGCTCAACCTCTGGGGAACCAACTACGGCGTCGGCGTACAGAACAGCACCATGTACTTTCGCAGCGGCGGCAACTTCGCCTGGTACGTGGGCGGCACGCACTCGAACACGGCCTTCGACTCGGGCGGTGGCACCGAAGTGGCGCGGCTGACCGACGGCTCCTTCTCGGTGCGCGGCCTGTTTCAGAGCAACAACAGCCCACCGACCCCGAACCCTCAGGGGCTCCAGCAGCTGATCGTCGAGGCCACCCCCGCGAGCGTGGGCATCGCAGTGCCCATCAACGTCGCAGCGCTCAGCGCGATCTGCCGCGACGAAGACGGCTGCCGGTACACCATTGCGATGTTGAACTACGACAACAGCGGGGCCGTCGCGTCGCGGTCTGGCCACCTCTTCCTGTCGGTGTTCACCAACGAGTGGCGGCTCGATAACGACGTTATAGGCACTGACAGCAACAACGCGTCCACCGAGACGAGCGCGTGGGATTGCTACTTCGGTGACTTCAACTCTGCGTCAAACACCAACAATGGCCGCCTCGACAACGGCATCGGCTTTGGCCTGCTGAACGCGAGCGGAGGCGCGTACTCCGACACCACCACGATCTGCCGCCTGATCTTCTGGGACTAAAGTCGCCGAACGCTCAGTCAGCGATGCGGTGTCGCGAGGTGTTGCGCACGCGTGATACGTCGCTGTTCGTGTCGAGCGACGAATCCACCCTGACCGCGTACCAGCCGAAGCTCGTGTTGGCGCGTCTTCGGCCGCAAGCCACGCTCAGCTGGGAAAGCAGCTCGCTGGCCATCACCGACGGGCTGCTCATCGGCACCTCGGAGCAGGCGGGGTGTGTGCTGAAAGA
>JAYTAT010000404.1:0-10379 GCA_043737315.1 Archangium sp. | reverse complement strand
GGCAACCGCCGGCGCCCGGGTTGGTCGGCAAAAGCATCGAGCCCGAGTTGTCGACCAGCATCATCACGTTGGGCTTGAGCCGCTTACTGGCGACGATGGTCTTGTCAGTGGTCTGCGCGACCGCGAGGGGAATGACCCGCTCGAAGTCGTAGGTCTGGCAGGAACCGGCAAGGATCAGCACGGAAGAGAGCGCGACGGAACGCATCATGGCGCGAACCCTACCTGACTCGGTCGGCCCTTAGAAGCGCTCGACGATCCTGAATTCCACCTTCACGGTGCGCCGCGGGGTCGACGCGGTGATCCGGGCGCACATCGCCCCCAGAAAAGTGACGGTCTTCGATGGAGAATCGTAGGAATACGTCTCGGGGCCCTGGGTGAGGTTCTGTTCGTCGACGAGCACCGAGACGTATCGATCGTCAGAGGGGCGCTGCTTCAGAACGAATTCGCACGCGTTGTCGGGCACGATGATCTCGAGAATTCTTCGCAGCGTCGCGGCCAGCTCGACGGCGTTGGTCGCCTGGTAGAAGGCCGTGGAGCACTGTTTGGTGGTGTCGCAGCTCCCCACCGTGCCGCCGCATTCGAGATCGGTGCCTCCGGGGCACTGCCGCTCAACCCCTCCTTCGCGCGCCATGGCGTTGAGCACCTGGGGGCCCGCGCCCTGCGTCAGCGTCGAGCCGAAGCCCACCACGATGGTTCTGATGCCCTTCTGGCGGAGCGCCTTCACGTTCTCCACCGCACCCCCTTGATCGAGACAGCCCCTCGAGCAGTTCGCGCCGTTCGTGCAGCCCGGCGAGGTGCAAGCGCACGCATTGGTTTGCGCCAACGAACACGTACTGCCGCAGCCGCAGATCGCGTTCGGGTTCGCGTCGTTGCAGTTGGGCAACCCGTCGGTCAACAGCAGCACGTAGTCCTGGCGGAAGTCATCAGGCACGCCCACCCCGAGACCCGCATACGTGCCCAGAAAGGCGAGCGCCTGACCGGTCGGAGTTCCGCCCAATGGGGGAACTCGCGCGATGACCTGGTTGATTTCGTTCGCCGCAGTCTGAAGTGACGGCTCAGCGCCCTCGTCGGTTTCCGTGCGCCCAGGCAGCAGCACGTTGATGTTCGTCGGCACGCTGCAACCCTCAGACGCGGGAAACGTCGTCGCTCCGAGCCGGGCCACCGTCCCTGAATTGGCGAGGAAGGTCGACATCGCGAGGCGCAGGTCGCTCATGCGAGTGGGGCAGCGCGGGTCGCAGTCGGGCTTCCCGATAGCGCCGCATTCCGGCGTGCAGGACCTCGCCAGGTCGCTGTCGTCGATGGCTTCTTTCATCGAGCCCGACTTGTCGACCAGCAGCATCACGTTGGGCTTGAGCCGCTTGCTGGCGATGACTTGAATCTCGGTCGTCTGCGCCACGAAGAGCGGCACCACCCGCTCGAAGTCGTACGTCTGACACGCCATCAGCGGAACGAGGATCACCAGGGCTTGGAGTCGCATCGAGACGATGAGTGTGAGGACGCACTGGAATCCGTTGCAGGAGTTCGCCATACGCCTGTGCCCGATGAAGATCGTTCTCCTCAGCCGTTCGCGCAGCATCCCTTCGACGAAGCGAATGGTCGAAGCCGCGAAGGCGCGCGGTCATCAGGTGCGGGTGCTCAACCCACTCGAGGTCTCGGTGCGTCTGGGCCGCAAGAAGCCCGGCCTGATGTACCGCGCGAAGACCATTCGCGTGCCCGACGTGGTCATTCCGCGCATCGCCTCGTCGATCGCCAGCTACGGGCTGGCCATCGTCGATCAATTCGAGGCGCACGGCGCGGTGGTGCTCAACTCGGCGCGCGCCATCGGTCTTTCCCGCAACCCCGCACGGTGTCTTCAGCGCCTCGCTTCGGCGGGCCTCGAGATCCCCGCCACGGTCATCTCGCGTGAGGTCGGTGATCTGCAGGCGATGGTCGATGAAGTGGGTGGGGTGCCCGTGCTGGTGAAGTTGATGGCCGGCAGCGAGCGGCGGGGCGTGATGCTCTGCGAGTCGCGCCAGTCACTCGAGGCTGCGCTCGAAGCGGTGCTGGGCCTGGGCCACAACATCGTGATGCAGGAATACGTGCGCAAAGCGCAGCGTGACGTGCGCGTGTTCGTGGTGGGCGGGGTCGCGCTGGCCGCGGCTTCCCGTGTTCCCCGTGCGGGCAGGCTCAGCCGCACCTTGTCGCGCAACGCCCGCATCGAGCCGACCGAGCTGACCGAACCACTCCGGCTGGCCGCGGAAGCCGCCGCCAGGCTCACCGAATTAGAGGTCTGCGCCGTCGACCTGCTGGATCTCGGAAGCCAGAAGCCACCCCGGGTGTTCGAGGTCAACGCCTCGCCGTCATTGCCCGAAATGGAGGTCGCCACCGGCGTCGATCTCGCAACGGCCATCATTCAAAGGGCCGAAGTGATGTATGGGGACCTGCACCCGGCTTGAAACCGGGACCCCTCGGGGTCCATACAGAGGACATGATGCACAAGCTGATGGTGGTGATGACGGTGTTGGCAGTTCCAGCGTGGGCCGCAGAGACCGACATTGCGTCGTTCTACGAGGTCAGCACCGAGGGCACGTCCACCCGGCTGAAGGCCGGCGACACCGGCAAAGTGGTCATCTCGATCAAGTCGAAGAACGGCGCGCACGTCTCTGATGAGGCGCCGCTGAAGATCGAGCTTTCCAGCAAGCAGAGCAAGTTGAGCAAAGAGAAGCTGACGCTGGCCGATTCGGTGAGCGCGAAAACAGAAGATCCGAAGTTTGAAGTTCCCTTCACTCCGACGGCGCATGGCATGAGCAGCGTCGAGGCGAAGATGACCTTCTTCATCTGCACCGAGAAGCAGTGCTCGCGGCAGGTCAAAAACATCACGCTGCCAGTGGAGGTCATGTGAGCAGCCTTATTTACGGAGTGAACCCGGTGATGGAGGCCCTCAAGGGCCGCCCCGATACGGTCGAGCGCATCGCGATCGCCGAAGGCGTCGTCAATCAGCGCGTGCAGGGCGAGCTGCTCACCCGCGCGAAAGAGGCGAAGGTGAAGGTCGAGATCGTCGATCGGGAACGTCTCGATCGCATGACCGAAGGCGAGTCACACCAGGGCATCGTCGCTGAGGTCCGCGACTTCGAGTACATCGGCCTGACCGAGCTCATCAAGAAGGCGAAGAGCAGTGGCCGGCAGCCGCTCATCGTGCTGCTCGACGGCATTCAAGATCCGCACAACCTCGGCGCCATCATTCGCTCGGCGGCCGCGTTCGGTGCGCAGGGCGTGGTGATCATGAAAGACCGCGCGGTGCAGGTGACTGCGGTGGCCGTGAAGGTCTCTGCGGGCGCCACATCGCACTGCCACGTCGCGCGCGTGACGAACCTGTCCCGCGCCATCGACGAGCTCAAAGAAGCGGGCTTCTGGTCGGTGGCCGCTGACCCCGAAGCCAAAGAGATCGCCTGGAACACCAAGCTCACCGGGCCTCTGGCCGTGATCGTCGGCGCTGAAGGTGGCGGCGTGCGCAAAGGCGTGCTCGGCCACGCTGATTTCAAGGTGCGCATCCCCATGCAGGGTCAGGTCGCGAGCCTCAACGCGTCGGTTTCCACCGGCGTGCTGCTGTACGAAATCGCCCGCCAGCGCGGCTGATCGAGCGCGCCGTTTGAGATCTCCTTGACTTGCTGCGGCACGCGTGGATAGAGAGCGCCGCCCCTCGACAGACGGGTGGCCGGTTTCCTCAAGCAGTTACGGAACCTTGCCGGTGTAGCTCAGCTGGTAGAGCACCTGATTTGTAATCAGTAGGTCCCGGGTTCAAATCCCGGCGCCGGCCACGAAGTCGAGTCGAGGCGAAGCACAACTGAATAGAAAATGCCCTTCCGGAGGGGTAGCCAAGTGGCTAACGGCAACAGACTGTAAATCTGTCGGTCCTCGACCTTCGGTGGTTCGAATCCACCCCCCTCCATTTTTTTCACATCGAACCGGGCCTCATGCGGGGATAGCTCAGCTGGTAGAGCGTCAGCCTTCCAAGCTGAATGTCGCGGGTTCGAATCCCGTTCCCCGCTCCATCTCGAAGTCTTTGAGAAGGTCGTTGGAGCAACAGCAGGTGCAGTGGTAGCAGTCGCAACAGGCAGAGCAGGTCGCAGAGAAATGAAGTGCCCTGATAGCTCAGTTGGCAGAGCGCGTCCTTGGTAAGGACGAGGTCACCAGTTCAATCCTGGTTCAGGGCTCCATTCGTAGTCCCTCACGCAACACTCAAGTCCAAAGAAGGAAGACCGACATGTCGAAGGAAAAGTTCGAGAGAAACAAGCCGCACGTCAACATCGGCACGATCGGCCACGTTGACCACGGCAAGACCACGCTGACCGCCGCGATCACCAAGGTGCTCGCCAAGTCGGGCGGCGCGACCTTCCTGGCGTACGACATGATCGACAAGGCGCCCGAAGAGCGCGCCCGCGGCATCACCATCTCGACCGCGCACGTCGAGTACCAGACCAAGGCGCGCCACTACGCGCACGTCGACTGTCCCGGCCACGCCGACTACGTGAAGAACATGATCACCGGCGCCGCCCAGATGGACGGCGCGATCCTGGTCGTCAGCGCGCCCGATGGTCCGATGCCCCAGACCCGTGAGCACATCCTCCTGGCCCGCCAGGTCGGTGTTCCGTACATCGTCGTCTTCCTGAACAAGGTCGACATGCTCGATGACGCTGAGCTTCGCCAGCTGGTCGAAGAAGAGATCCGCGACCTCCTCAAGAAGTACGAGTTCCCCGGCGACGCGATCCCCGTGATCCCCGGCTCGGCGCTCAAGGCCCTCGAAGGCGACACGTCTGAGATCGGCGAGGGCGCCATCCTCAAGCTGATGGAAGCGGTCGACTCCTACATCCCGACCCCTGTTCGCGCGATCGACAAGCCGTTCCTGATGCCCGTCGAAGACGTGTTCTCGATCGAAGGCCGTGGCACCGTCGCCACCGGTCGCGTCGAGCGCGGCGTCATCAAGATCGGCGAAGAGGTCGAGGTCATCGGCCTGCGCCCCACCCAGAAGACCGTCGTCACTGGCGTCGAAATGTTCAAGAAGCTGCTCGACAGCGGCATGGCCGGAGACAACATCGGCGCGCTCGTTCGTGGCCTCAAGCGCGAAGACATCGAGCGTGGCCAGGTGTTCGCCAAGCCCGGCTCGGTGAACCCGCACACGAAGTTCAAGGCGCAGATCTACGTGCTGACCAAGGAAGAGGGCGGTCGTCACACGCCGTTCTTCAAGGGTTACCGCCCCCAGTTCTACTTCCGCACCACGGACGTGACGGGCTCGGTGCTGCTCGCTGAAGGCGTCGAGATGATCATGCCCGGCGACAACACCGGCATCGAAGTCGAACTCATCACGCCCATCGCGATGGAAAAGGAACTGCGTTTCGCCATCCGTGAAGGTGGCCGTACCGTCGGTTCCGGCGTCGTCGCCGAGATCATCGCTTAAGTCGTCCAACCCATTTTTACGGGGGCGCGCCCCTCAAGGCGCGTACCTCTTGACACGAGGGGACAGCTTCTGTCAGGGAGCCGTCCCCTCTGTCGTACATCTTCAAGGAGTCATGTCATGCCCAAGGGCAACCGCAGCCTCATTTCGCTCGAGTGCACGATCTGTAAAGACCGCAACTACGTGACGACCAAGAATCGTCGCAAGCAGCAGGACAAGCTCGAGATGTCGAAGTTCTGCCGCAAGTGCCGCAAGCACACGGGCCACAAAGAAGGCAAGGTCGGCTGAGTTCTCTCGGACGCCAGTAGCTCCAACGGTAGAGCAGCGGTCTCCAAAACCGCGTGTTGCAGGTTCAAATCCTGCCTGGCGTGCCAGTTTCTGATGGAAATCCACTCGAGCGCCGGTCGGAAAGACTCCGATTGGCGTTCGAGGTTTCAGTTTGTAGAAATGGAAGGGTCCCGCCATGTCGGAGACTGAAGCGAGCCAGCAAGCGAATCGTGCGGAGATGGATCCGCGCCGCCTCGTCGTCGTGAGTTACCTTGTTTTCGGGCTGATCCTGACCTTGTTCCTGGGTCGGTTGATCGAGCTCCTGATGGCCCAGATCGGGGTGACCAACACCGAGATCATCACGGGCACCGGCATCAAGCTGGCTGACGTGTTGGGCTTCGTGCTCACCGCCGGGCTGGCGGGTTTCGCGTGGACCAACCCCCGGGTGAAGACATTGTCGATGGAGGTCGCCACTGAGCTGATGCGCGTGACCTGGCCTTCGTGGGAAGACGTTCGCGTGTCGACCATCGCCGTGGTCGTCGCCTCGTTGGTAGCCGCGGTCATCCTCTTTGGGATGGACACGCTGAGCTACAACCTGATGGTCAAGTGGTTGCCGGCTGTCTGGGGGAAGTTGGGATGAGCGAAGAGAACGCAGAAAAGAAGTGGTTCGTCGTGCACACGTATTCGAACTTCGAGGGCAAGGCGAAGAAGAGCCTCGAAGACAAGATCAAGATCGAGGGGCTCCAGGAGTTCTTCGGCGACATCCTCGTGCCCACCGAGCAGGTGGTCGAGATGCGTGACGGCCAGAAGCGCACCACGCGCCGCAAGACCATGCCCGGGTACATCCTGGTGAACATGGCCATGAACAACCGCACCAAGAGCCTCGTGAAGAACACGCCCAAGGTGACCGGCTTCCTGGGCGCCGTGGGTCAAGACGACCCGCCGCCCCTTCGTGACGTCGAGGTGCAGCGGCTGACCACCCAGCTGACGGAAGGCACCATGCGGCCCAAGCCCAAGGTGCAGTACGACGACGGCGATACGGTGCGCGTCATCGACGGCCCGTTCGCGAACTTCAACGGCACCATCGAAGAGGTCAACCCCGAGAAGGGCCGCGTGAAGGTGCTCGTCAGCATCTTCGGCCGCTCCACCCCGGTCGAGCTCGACTTCATGCAGGTCGAGAAGACCACCGGTTAACTGATTCAACAGGCAGTACCCAACCGCAACACCAGCGTGGGAGGAGGGTGACCTCCGTTCGAACCACGGGAGATGTACCGAAATGAAGAAGATCACAGGGCAGGTCAAGCTGCAGATTCCCGCCGGTAAGGCTAACCCGGCTCCTCCGATTGGTCCCGCGCTCGGTCAGATGGGCGTGAACATCATGGAGTTCTGCAAGCAGTTCAACGCCAAGACCCAGCAGGCGATGAAGGACGGGATGATCATTCCCGTGATCATCACCGTGTACCAGGACCGCTCCTTTACCTTCGAGCTCAAGACGCCTCCCGCGTCGGTGCTCCTGAAGAAGGCGGCCGGGCTTCACACGGACAAGAAGAAGGGCTCCGGGGCCAAGAAGAGCGGCAAGGAGATCGTCGGCAAGGTGACCAAGAAGCAGGTCGAAGAGATCGCCAAGCTGAAGATCCAGGACACCACCGCCGGCAGCATCGAGGCGTGCATGCGCACCATCGCGGGCACCGCTCGTTCGATGGGCATCACGGTTTCCTAAGCGCTTCTCTCTTTTCTCCACCCACTTCTAAAAAGAAAAAGGTTCCACCATGCCTGGTAAGAAATTTCGCGCGGCCGCTGAGAAGGTCGATCGCAACAAGCGCTACTCCATCGCCGAGGGCTTTCAGGTCCTCAAGGCCACCTCCGAGCTCGTGAAGGGCAAGTTCGACCAGACGGTCGACGTGGCCATCAACCTCGGTGTCGACCCCAAGCACGCTGACCAGATGGTCCGCGGCGCCATCGTGCTGCCGCACGGCACCGGCAAGAGCGCGCGCGTCGCGGTCTTCGCCAAGGGTGAGAAGCAGTCTGAAGCGACGGCGGCTGGCGCCGACTTCGTCGGTGAGGCTGACCTCGCCAAGAAGATCGAAGAAGGTTTCATGGACTTCGATACCGTCATCGCCACCCCCGACATGATGGGTGTCGTCGGCCGTCTCGGTAAGGTCCTCGGCCCCCGCGGCCTGATGCCCAACCCCAAGGTCGGCACCGTCACGATGGATCTGACCCGCGCCATCAAAGAGGCCAAAGGCGGCAAGATCGAGTTCCGCGCTGAAAAGGCGGGCATCGTGCACGCGCCCGTCGGCAAGGCGTCGTTCGAGGCCGTCAAGCTCGCCGAAAACTTCAACACCCTCATCGAGATGGTGATGAAGATGAAGCCGGCCACCGCCAAGGGCGTGTACCTCAAGGGCATCACCGTCAGCGCGAGCATGGGCCCCGGCATCAAGATCGACACCTCAGAGATCACCGCTCGCTTCAAGTGAGCGTGGGCCCTCAAGAGTCGGTACCCGGCCGTTCGGTGACGCCGACCTGGGCACCTTGACTACCGAGTGTTGACAGGTCGCGCCTACCTCGTGTAAGCGCGGCGAGCATTGCAATCGCGACGCCAATTTCAGGGCGTCAACAATCAAAAGAATAAACCCTGGATGAAGACAGCAGGGGCGGCTGAGCCGAACGAAGCGGTCTCTTGGCAACTCTCACCACGGTGGTGAGAGGGAGACCGCAGAGTGAAGTTCAGTTGCTTAAACGGTGGCCTTGACGGGTCGCCCTGCCGAGACGGGGAGCGGTGAGAGAGATGAGCGAGACGCTCACCTTGTGCCTCACGACGAATTCTCGCTCCTGCATTCGCTTTACCGGGATGTCAAAAACGGAAGGAGGTGTGCAAATGCTCAAGAGCGAGAAAGAAATCCTGATCAAGGAACTCAACGACAAGTTCACCCGTGCAAAGGGTGTGGTTGTAGCTGAGTTCAACAAGTTGAACGTCGACACCGTGAACAAGCTTCGCAAGAAGCTTCGTGACGGCGGGGTCGAATGGAAGGTGCTGAAGAACACGCTGGCCAAACGCGCAGCGAAGGGCACCTCTGTCGAGAAGATCTCTGACGACTTCGTGGGGCCGGTGGCAGTCGCCATCAGCTACGACGACGTCGTAGCGCCCGCGAAGATTCTGGCGGCGTTCGTGAAGGGCCTCGAAACGGTCAAAATCCGTTCGGGTGTCATTCAAGGTCAGAAGATCGACGCTGCAGGCGTGCAGGCACTGGCGAAGTTGCCGGGTCTGAACGAGCTGCGGTCGACGATCCTCGGCATGATCAACCAGCCGGCTACCAAGTTGCTTCGGACCATCAAGGAACCGAGTGCTTCGTTGGTGCGGGTGATCAAGGCGAAGTCGGAGAAGGCGTAACCAAACCCTGTTTTTCAACCATCTACCGCTGTTCAATTTCGAAGGAATACAAGTCATGGCAGACATCAACGCAATCATCGACCAGCTCTCGGGCCTCACTGTTCTCGAAGCGGCCGACCTGGTGAAGCAGCTCGAGTCGAAGTGGGGCGTCTCTGCAGCAGCGGCCGCGGCCGCTCCGGCAGCGGCTGGCCCGGCGGCGCCTGTCGAGGCGCAGACCGAGTTCACCGTCATTCTCGCGAAGGCGGGCGACAAGAAGATCGACGTCATCAAGGTCATCCGTGAACTGACGGGCCTGGGCCTCAAGGAGGCCAAGGACCTCGTCGAGGGCGCGCCCAAGACGGTGAAGGAGGGCGTGAACAAGGAGGAGTCGGCCAAGATGAAGGACAAGCTGGCCGCCGCCGGTGCCACGGTCGAGCTGAAGTAATTCGTTTTTAAGTCGATTCGTTGGGCGAGCCGGTGACCTCCATTGGTCACCGGCTTTGCCCGTCTTTGCAGTCCACAAGTTTTTTTAGTCCTGTCTATCTGGAGAAGCGGCAATGCCCACCCTGCAGAACAACTTCCGTGTGCGGAAGAGCTTCGCGAAGATCAGCAAGGTCATTGAGATCCCCAACCTCATCAACATCCAGAAGCAGAGCTACGAGAAGTTCCTGCAAGCTGATGTGCTTCCAGAGAAACGCGAGGATGTCGGCCTTCAGGCCGTGTTCAAATCGGTCTTCCCGATTCGCGACTTCAACGAGACCAGCTCGCTCGAGTTCGTCAGCTACAACCTCGAGAAGCCCAAGTATGACGTCGATGAGTGCCGCCAGCGCGGCATGACCTTCGCCGCGCCCATCAAGGTCGTCGTTCGTCTGGTGGTCTGGGACAAGGACGAAGAGACCGGCGCGCAGTCGATTCGCGACGTGAAGGAGCAAGAGGTCTACTTCGGCGAGATTCCGCTGATGACCGAGAACGGCACCTTCATCATCAACGGCACCGAGCGTGTCGTGGTGAGCCAGCTGCACCGTTCGCCGGGCGCCTTCTTCGACCACGACAAGGGCAAGAGCCACTCGTCGGGCAAGCTGCTGTACAACGCGCGCGTCATCCCCTCGCGTGGTTCGTGGCTCGACTTCGAGTTCGACCACAAAGACCTGCTTTACGTGCGCATCGACCGCCGCCGCAAGCTGCCGGTTACCGTGCTCATCCGCGCCCTGTGCGCCGTGAAGGACACCGCCAAGAAGTCGCCGCTCGAGTTCAAGGGCTCCACCGAGGAGATCCTGAATTACTTCTACGCCTCTGAGACCATCTACCTCT
>JAYTAT010000403.1:0-4252 GCA_043737315.1 Archangium sp. | reverse complement strand
GCGAAATGACGCTTGAGGCCCGGAGCGCGGCGCATCGCCATCCACGCGCCTTCGATGATGAGCGTGCCCGAGCCGCACATGGGGTCGGCCAGCGGCTCTTCACCGGTGTAGCCGGCGGCCATCAAGAGCGCGGCGGCGAGGGTCTCTTTCACCGGGGCGATGGTGGTCTTGATGCGGTACCCGCGTTTGAAGAGCGGCTCACCGCAGAGATCGAGCGACAGCGAGAGCGTGGTTTTGGCGAGGTGAGCCACCACGCTGACGGTGGGATCGTGGCTGTCGACGTCGGGCCGTGAGCCGTACTTCTGGCGCAGGCGATCGACGATGGCGTCCTTGAGCTTGAGCGCGACGAAGCCGGTGTGCGTGTGCTCGGAGTCTTTGAGCGTGGCCTCGACGGCGAAGGTCATCTTGGGGGTCAGCCAGTCTTCCCAGGGCACCTGCAGGGCGGCTTCGTAGAGGCCTTCTGCACCGACCGACTGGAACTCACCGAGCGGGTAGAGCACGCGCATGGCGATGCGGGAGTGCAGACAGACGCGGAGGATCTCGTCGAGCGCGGCCATGAAGCGCACGCCCCCGCGGTCCTGACGGATGCGTTTGCAGCCGAAGGTCTCGAGCTCCTGGGCCAGGAAGACCTCGGTGCCGCGGGTGCAGGTCGCGAAAATGGGAAGGCGGACAGCCATGCGCGGGCGCTAGCTCAGAATCCGCCGACTGTCTCCCTCCGAGGCCCCTCTCCCGAGGGGGGGCGAGGGTCGGGCGAGGGCTGTGCTAGGTCGCACCCCGTGCTGGGCCTCATCTACGTCCTCGTCATCTACGTCGTCGTCCTCGGTCTCTACCTCGTCGTGCCTGGCCGCTGGGTCGACGGCTACGTGATCGATCCCAAAACCAACAAACCACTGCGCTACCACCTCAACGGGCTCAGGGTGTTCTTCCTCTCAATCGCCGCATGGGCCGCGCTGTGTGGGGCACACGTTCTTCCGTGGGAAGCGTTCTACCTGCACCGCTGGGAAATGCTGGTCAGCGCCTGCGCGCTCGGACTCATTTTCTCAGCCGCGATCGTCTTCCCAGCCCCGAAGGTGAAGAACCTCTTCGTTGATTTCTACCTGGGCCGCCTCGACAACCCGCAGGCCCTCGGCGGCCGGCTCGACGCGAAGATGTGGCTGTACCTCATCGGCGCCATCATGCTCGCGCTCAACCTCTACTCTTTCGCCGCAGCGCACTTCCTGATGCACCGCGACGATCCGTCACCGGGCGTCTTCGTTTCCACCGCGCTCTTCAGCTTCTTCCTCATCGAGTACCTGAACTTCGAAGAGGTGCACCTCTACACCTACGACTTCATGGCGGAGAAAGTCGGCTTCAAGCTCGGCTGGGGCTGCCTGACCTTCTATCCGTTCTTCTATTCAGTCGGCTTGTGGACTCAGGCCGAGAAGCCCAACCCGCACACGCCGGTGCCTGCGTTGATGGCCTGCGCTGCGCTCTTCTTCACCGGCTGGGCGTTGGCGCGCGGGGCGAACCTTCAGAAGTTCCACTTCAAGCAAGACCCCCGGCGAAAGTTTCTGGGCATCACCCCGGAAGCGCTCGAAGGCCGCGTGTTGGTCAACGGCTTCTGGGGCCTCTCGCGCCACATCAACTACCTGGGCGAGCTGTTGATGGCCTCGGGCATCACGCTTTCGCTCGGCCATCCCGGCGCGTGGGAACCGTGGCTCTACCCGCTGTACTACGTGGCGCTGCTCTTCCCCCGGCAGCACTTCGACGACCTGCGCTGCGCGGCGAAGTACGGCCCGTTGTGGGCAGCCTACGTGAAGCGCGTGCCGTACAAGATCATCCCCTACGTCTATTGACCTGCCACGCAGGAGGCCTTGATTCCGAGCTTGCACGCTGACTTGCAAGTCGCAGCGGTCGGGTCTTTCTGAGCAGCGTCGCAGAGCCAGCCACACGCTTCGCCCAGGCCTCCCTTGCAGAGCGCGTCGATCTTCTCGATCTCGCCCTCCGTCCGCCCGGTGCGGGTCATCCTGAACTCAGCCAGCCGATAGCAGTCGCGCTTGTCCCCCCGGCGGCAGGACTCAGACCAGACGAGGTCGGCTTCATCGATGAGCTGCGGGTTCATCTGCACGAGCAGCGAGGCCAGAAGGGAACAGCTGTATTTGTGGCCCCACGCACACGCCGTTCGCAGGTAGCGGGCAGCCAGCGGCTTGTCGCCCTGCTTGGACAAGAGCTCACCTGCGGTACCGCACGAGGCATCGCCTCCCGCCGTGCAGCCTTCCTGCGCCACGGAAAGGCCGGTCGCGGTTTCGCCCCCGTCATGCAGTGAATCGGCGAGCAGCGAGCACGCAGAGTCGTCTGAAGGACAGGTCTTTCGCCACAGCGCCCGCGCACGCGCGACATCGACCGGCACGCCTCGACCCTCGTTGAGCGCCCTGCCGTAATCGCGGCAGCTCTCTGGCTCTTCCGCTGCGCAAGCGCGCGCGTAGTACGCCGTCGAGGCGGCGAGGTCCTGGTTCACTCGCCTGTAGAGAACGATGCCAGCCAGATGACACCCCGCCCCGTTGCCCTGCTCGCAGGCTCGTTTCGCGAGGGTCAGCGCACGCTCGAAGTCCTTGGGTTCGCCCCGGCCGTAGAGGGCGGCGTGCGCCAGCTGCGAGCAGGCCGCGACGATGCCTGAGTCACAAGCGTCGATGAAGAGCTTCTTCGCTCCCACGTAATCGCCCTGCTGCACCTTCGAGACTCCCACCCACAGGCACGCATCGGGCGCGCCCCGTTGGCAGTCGCGGCGAGCTGCATTCCATTGAACGGGATCGGCCGGTCGCGCTCTGGGTACGCAGCCCAGCGACGCGACGACACACATCACCAGCGCGGGTCTCAAGGGCTCTCCTTGCATGACTCCAGGAGCTTCGTTCGAATGGCCGCGACTTGCGGCGCCTCGGAGCTCGCGCTCTCCACCGCCAGGCCTTGTGCCGCTTTCACCACCGCCCACGCTTCGGGGCACCTCGAGGCCTGCGCGAGCGCTTGGACCTGCAGCAGGCGCGCCTCGACGGACCAGGGCGAGAGCGCGACGGTTCGTTCAGCCGAGCCGAGCGCGCTGGGTTCGTTGAGTTCGAGCGCCAGCCATGCGAGCGCCAGATGGGCGCGCGCCGAGTTCGGCAGAGCGGCGGCTGCCTTCTGGAGCGAGTCGAGCCGAGCGCTCGGGCTCGCATCGACGGCGAGACCGAGCTCGAGCGTCACGAGTGGTTCGATGGGTTGCGCCTCGGCGACTTTCAGGAGCACATCCGTTCGCCGCGGCCCGGAGAGCGTGTCGGTTGCCACGGCGAGCGTGACCGCAAAGGGCTCCGGAGACGGCGCCACCTCGCGCGCTTTGGCAGACTCGGCCTTTGCGAGCGCTCCCCACCCCGTGGCATCAGCGAGGTCGCGACGCAGCAGGTGCACCTCCCACGGGCTGACGCCGACGGGGTCGCTGAGGATCGGGTCGCGGCTGAGCTGCGCGTTCCAGCCGGTGTAGCTTCCCTCGTCGACGTACCGCTGCACCTTGTCGCGGAGCTCGTCAGACTCCTTTCTGGAAAAAATGGCCTCGAAAGCATCTCGCGGGGGCACGCCCGACGAGAGGGCGGTCCAGAGCCGGGCGAGGCGAACGGGCTCGCGACCTGCGAGGTAATGAATCCAGGCCCAGGCTGACTGGTAATGCGAGTGCTCTTCGTCGCGATTCCCCCGTGCCTCGTCCCACGCCCAGAGCGAGGCCAGGGGCTCGACAGGCCCATCGTCCCACGCCCATCGCCCGAACTTGACCACGTATTCAGAGGCGAACCTGGCATCGCCCAGGTACTCGGCCAGCCCCTCGGCAATCCAGCGTGGCTGATTGGGCAGCGAGTGCCGGCTCATCACGTGCACGAGCTCGTGCGCATTGGTGCTCCAGGTGCGGTTGCTGCTCTTGCCGATCACCGTGGTCAACATCAACGGGTTGAGACCCCAGGTGACGAAACCCGCGGCGTCGGGCACGAACTCGCCTGCAATATTGGCCTGTGACAGCACGATGCGCAGCCGCTCACCGGGCGGTGGGTCGTGCTGCAAGAACACCGCGAACGCGTCCCACAAACGTTCGAGCCTTCGCACCTCCACTCGGAGGTCACTGGCAGGGAGGTCGCTCGTCACCGAGAAATGCTCGGAGTCGATGCGCAGCATCGCTGAGCCGCCGTGCTTCTCGCACTCGAAGCGGTGCACGGCGCACGAACTCGAGACCAGACCCACCACCAACCACGCACCCATA
>JAYTAT010000402.1:0-4255 GCA_043737315.1 Archangium sp. | reverse complement strand
GCTTCTTGAAGCCGGCAAGCCCGGTTTGATGAGCCAGATAGATAGCACTCATCCCGCCCGTGGAAAGGCGACAGAGCACCTCGTACTTGCCCAGGTGCCGGCGGTCGAGCGGCGTGCTCGGCGCGATGAAAGAGTTGGTGCCCACCCTGTAGACCCGAGATCCGAGTGTACCCCTTTGGGCACGAACGTCGCTCTTTGTTCCTTGTGGAAAATTCTTCTACGACTGGCCTGGCAGGAGCCGCTCGAAACCCGCCAGCAGCAGCTCGAGCCCGAACTCGAGGTGCTGCACCCCGTCATGCCGCCCGGCGATGACCTCTTGCGACATGCCGTTGAGCCCGGGGAACTGCTCTGGCGGAATCAGGCCGATGAACTGTCGGGCCGCTGACGCGTACTCTTCGGGCACCATGGGAAAGTTCCGCTTCTGCAGCGTGAAGCCGTAGATGAAGGCGTCGAGCGTGTTCCACACGTGGTCGGCCAGGGGGAAGGAGAAGCCCTCCGCGTGCAGGCAGGCGATGGTCGCGTCGACGTAGCGCAGCATGTTCGGCCCGGTGTTCATGCGTGAGACGAAGAGCATGGTGGCCCAGGGGTGCTTCGTGAGCACCCGGTGCGCCGAGTGCGCGCGGCGACGCAGCTCCTCTTTCCAGTCACCCCCCACCACCGGCACGTCGATCTCACCTGCGACCCGCTCGACCAGGCCCGAGAGCAGCTCTTCTTTGCTCGCCACGTGGTTGTAGAGCGACATCGCCTCGACCTTGAGCACCCGGGCGAGGTTGCGCATGGTGAGCGCCTCGAGCCCCTTTTCATCGGCCAGGCGCAGCGCGGCCAAGAGCACCTTCTCTGGTGAGAGCGGCTGCCTGACCTTCTTCCTGCTCTTCTTCATTGATACGTACAGCGTAAGCCTGACTTGACGAGACGGCAATCGACTCTTAGCTTACAGCGTAAGTCAACGCCAGGAGCCGTCCATGAGCGCAGTGGCACCCCCCCCGAAGGTCCTCAGCCCCGTGATGCAGGCGGTGGTATTCCGGAAATACGGCGAGCCCGAGGTGCTGGCGGTCGAGGAGCGGGCGCGCCCGGTTCCGGCGGAAGGGGAAGTGCTGGTGCGGGTGCACGCGGCGCTGGCCAGCATCGGCGACCACCACGTCATCACCGGGAAGCCGTACGCGATTCGGGTGACTCCGTATGGCGGGTTGCCGGGGCCGAAGCACGTGGTGCCCGGTCAGTGCTTTTCGGGCGTGGTGGAGGCAGTCGGCGCGCAAGTGAACACGGTGAGAGTGGGTGAGGCGGTGTTCGGCCAGGCCGGCCACGGCGCGTTCGCTGAGTACCTCGTGATTGACGCCAAGCTCGTGGTGGAGAAGCCGATGAATGCTTCTTTCGAGGAAGCGGCCGCGTTGCCGTGGGGCGCGACGGCGCTGGATGGGTTTGGGGTAGCGAGGCTCGAGCCAGGTCAGCGCGTGTTGATCAACGGCGCGTCAGGGGCCGTGGGTACCTGGGCCGTGCAGGTCGCCAAGGCGAAGGGCGCACACGTCACGGCGGTCTGCAGCGCTCGCAACCAGGCGCTGGTGCGCTCGCTGGGCGCAGATGAGGTGCTTGATTATGCGGTCGATGACTTCGTGAAAGGCGGCGCGCGCTTCGACGTGGTGTTCGACCTGGTCGGCAACCGCACGAACGCCGCGTGCGAGAGCGTGTTGTTGCCGAAGGGCACGTGGATTCCCTGCTTCGGTGGCGGGAATGACTGGGTGGGCCCGATGTGGCGGATCATCGGCGCGTTCATCACGTTCATGTTCAGCGGGAAAAAGGTCGGGCAGTTCGTCACCAGCCCGAATCGGGAGCGCTTTCTGCAGCTGAAGGAACTGGTCGAGACGGGAAAGGTGAGGCCGGTCATCGAGAAGACGTACTCGTTGAGTGAAGTGGTGCAGGCGCTCACTCATGTGGGTGAGGGGCATGTGCGGGGTCAGCAGGTGGTGCGCATCACTTGAGTTGTTTGACGAGCCACGCACCCGTCGCCGCATCGATGCCCAATTGCGCAAACGCCTGCGCCAGCCGTTGCGCATCGGACCGTGACGACAAAATCGTCTCGAGCGCATCCACGCGCACCGCGACCGGGCCCACCTGCTCGTAACCCCAGGCCTCGGCGTCATGCCCTCGCATGATGTCCTTGCGCACGATGGCCGCGCCCGGAACGCCGGCGGGGCGCGAACACGCCTCGAACAACGAAGTCAGCATGGCGCGCCGCTCGAGGGCCCCCGCACTCGCCGCCCGGTCGACGATGAGGAACCGGGCACCTTGCCGCACCCCCAGCTCATCGAGTCGGCGGTGCGACTCGAGATCGAGCAGCCTCACCTGTTCGAGCAAGGCCGCGTCGCTGCGAACGATGCCCAGCCCGCGCGCAAAGCGCCAGGCGATGGCCCGCAGGGGTGCCGCACGCCCCGCAGCGGTCAACGCCTGCGCCGGGAAACCACCCATCGCCTCGGCCACGACGTCGCGCGCGCACGCCGCGAGCCGGCGCTCCAGCTGGGCCCGCTGCCCCCCATTCCACGCATCCGCATCGACCAACGCCACGCCGGGCGTCAGAAGGTCGCTGCCCCGCACCAGCTTGCCCAGCACCTCGCCCTCGAACGAGATGCGGCCCCACCCGTCAACGCTCAGTTCGTCGCCCCGTGCGTGTGCGACGCGCGGCACGAAGTCTTCTTCGATGGGCGCACTTTCGATGAGCCGGGCGAGCTGAGAGAACGGCCCGCTGACCGCGGGTGTCGCCGCAGCAGCGCGAACGCGTCGTACGGCCAGCGCCGACTTCTGCACGAAGCGCTCGACCAGCCGCTGGTGGAGCGCGTCACCCAGCGCGTCTTCGATGGCGCGGGTCTTCTGCTGCCAGTCCGCGGCATCGTTCACCCAGCCCGAACGATGCGAAATGTACGTCCACGTTCGAATCGCTTCGAGCCGAGCGGTCAGCGTGTGGAGGTCGCCCTTCAAGTCGTCGAGCGGCGCCACCTGCCAGCGCAGCCAGTCGTCTCGCAGTCGCCCGCTGCCTTTACCCAACTGCAGGAACAGCTCTTTGACCATGCGCGGGTGCTCTCCGAGCATGCCTTTGCGAAAGTCGGGAATGCGGCAGACGTCCCAGAGCAGCTCGACGCCCGCGCGGTCTGTGGCGAGCCCCAGCACCTCGACATCCTGAGCGACTGCTTTGAGCGCATCGAAGTCATCGGCGCGCTCGACGCGGTTGAACAGCTCACCCGAAGGTGCGGTCGAGAGCGAGTCGAGCAGCGCGCGGGGGCTCTGAAAGTCGAGCTCGACGCTGCGCCACACCAGACGCTGCACCGCGGGGAACCGGTGCGCTTCGATGGCAAGGACCGCGCGCGGGGCCAGCTCGGGGGCCGTGGTGAGCGTGCCGAACTCGCCGTCTTGCAGGTGACGGCCCGCGCGGCCGGCGATCTGCCCGAGCTCATCGACGGTGAGGTCGCGTTGCTCGAAGCCATCGAACTTCGAGAGTGATGCAAAGGCGATGCGCTCGAGGTCGAGGTTCAGGCCCATGCCGATGGCATCGGTGGCGACCAGGTATTGCACCTCGCCTGCCTGGTACATCGCGACCTGCGCGTTGCGCGTGCGAGGCGAGAGGCCTCCGAGCACCACGGCGACGCCGCCCCGCAGCTGGCGCAGCGATTGTGCGAGCTCGTAGACGCGCTCGGTGGAGAACGCGACCACGGCCGAGCGGGGCGGCAGGCTCTTGAGCGATTTCGTACCGAAGCTCTTGAGCGAAGAGAGCCGCTCACTGCGTCGAAACGTCACCCCGGGCAGCAATTCGCGAAGCACCGGCCGCATCGCCTCGGCGCCGAGGAACCAGGTCTCACGCCGGCCGCGCGCGTGCAGCAGGCGATCGGTGAAGACGTGCCCGCGCTCGCGGTGGGCGCTGAGCTGAATCTCGTCGATCGCGAGGAAGTCGACCGGCTGCCCCACCGGCATCGCCTCGACGGTGCAGACCCAATACGACGGGTTTGGCGGCACGCGCTTCTCTTCGCCCGTGACCAGCGCCACCCGGGCCTCACCGACGCGGGCCGTGACCCGGTCGTAGACCTCTCGCGCGAGCAGTCGCAGCGGCAGGCCGATCATCCCGGTGTCGTGCTCGAGCATGCGTTCGATCGCGCGCCAGGTCTTGCCCGTGTTCGTGGGGCCGAGCTCTGCGACGAGAAGGGAAGGCGACTCCATGACGGCCGCGAGCAGATAACACCCGCGTGGTGACTTCTGCTCGGGAGAAACCGGA
>JAYTAT010000401.1:0-4261 GCA_043737315.1 Archangium sp. | reverse complement strand
TCGAAGATGAACGCGAGGGGTGGCTGGCCGAGTCGGAAGGTGACTGGAAGTTGCTCTTTCCGCTCACCAACGTGGCCGTACCGAAGGTGAGCCAGATGGAAGTGCTGGGTGCCTTCACGCTGCGCGACAAGACCTTCGTGGTCGAGGAGCGCAACGACGCGGCCACCGTCTCAGCCGAGGGCCAGCTGCCCTCGTACAACCGCACTCACGCATACGTCGACGCCACCGGACCCAAAGGCGTGTTCTGCACGCTCGATGAAGCAGAAGGGGTGACCGAAGCGTTCGTGGGCAGCTTCGTCACGCTGCAGGCGCTCGGCTTCGATCCTTCTGAGCTCGAGCCCACTCCGAAACGCGCGGCGCTCAAGGCGGCCCGATGCACCCAGTGCAATGGCCCGCTCGAGTTGAAGGCGCCCGATGCTGCGAAGCGGGTGGCTTGCCCGTACTGCGGCGCGCTGCTCGAGGTGCAGGGCGGGGCCCTCAATTTTCTCGAGATGCTCGAGAAGCCTCCGTACGAGCCGCGCGTTCCGCTGGGTGCGACGGGCACGTTGCACGATCCCACCCTCGCAGCGCCACAAGGCGCGCCCCCCGAGTGGACCTGCCTCGCCTTCCTCGTGCGCAGCTGTGACGTCGAAGGCACGCGCTACCCGTGGGACGAGTACCTGCTGTGGAACAAGGCCCAGGGCTTTCGCTGGTTGATGCACAGCAACGGTCACTGGACGTGGCTCAAACCCATCCCCGCGGGCGAAGTGGCCTTGAGCTTCCGGCAGGCGCGGTACGACTCGAAGACCTTCCGCGGCTATCAAGAGGTCTACGCCGTCACCGACTACGTGGCCGGCGAGTGCTACTGGCAGGTCACCGCGGGTGAACGTGCGGTCGCGCGCGAGTACATCGAGCCGCCGAAGTCCATCAACGTCGATCAGACCAGCACCGAGGCCACCGTCACGCTCGGCGTGATGATCGAAGGTGACCTGGTCGCGAAGACCTTCGGGCTGCAGAAGAAATTGAACCCCGCGGTGGGCATCGCGCCCGCGCAGGTGAACCCCTTCTCGAAGAAGGCCTCCGAAGCGTGGGCCTTCGCGGCTCTCTGGGGCGCGGTGTTGCTGCTGCTCATCATTGCGTTCTCGCTGATGGGCAGCACCGAGAACTACTGGTCGGGCAGCTTCTCGGTGCCGCAGGGCGCAGCGCCGGCCAGCCCCGAAGCGCAACAGTTCAGCCCACCCTTCGAAGTGAAGGCGTCGGTGCCGCTCGAGGTCACCGTCACCGGGCTGGGCCTGTCGAACAACTGGCTGGGCGTCTCCCTCGATCTGGTCAACGAGAAGACCAACGAGGTGATCTCTGTGTACGCCGAGCCCAGCTATTACTCGGGCAGCAGCGACGGCGAGAGCTGGTCTGAGGGCAGCGCCATTCAGTCGAAGTCGACCGACGTGGTGGAGAAGGGCACCTATGTGCTGCGCACCACGCCGAGCTACGAGCCTTCGCGGCAGACGGACTACAGCGTGACGGTGGCGGCAGATGACGGCGTCGGCCTGGCCTGCCCGCTGTTCGTGCTCTTCCTGCTGTTGGTCTTGCCGCTTTATTACGCACTGCGCGGCAACGCCTTCGAGACGAGCAAGTGGAACGACGCCGTGTTCCAGTCATCACCGGGCGTCAGTGTGTTCCCCTACGCGAAGAACGATGACGACGATGATTGACGGGAGGACGCCATGAAATACTTCGGAGGCATTCTGGTGCTGGCCTACGCGGGCCTGCACACGCTGCGGATGGATCGTTTTCCTGACGAAGAGCGCGGTCAGTTGCCGGCCTCGGTGCGCATGGCGCCGGGCGGAATCTTGATGTGGCATTCGGGCTTCATGGGAGGCAAGTGATGTTGAACCTCGACGCACTCATCCGCGGCGCAGTCGCCTCGTTGTTGTTCTCCGTCATCGGCATCCTGGTGTTCGTGGCGGGGTTCTTCGTGGTGCGAAAGCTCCTGCCGTTCGACGTGCACAAGGAGCTCGAGGTCGATCAGAACACCGCGGTGGGCATGGTGGTGGCCAGCTTCATCCTGGGCCTGGCCTTCATCGTAGGCATGTCGATTCACGGCTGAGCCTTCGCAACTTTCCGAGCGGCCCCGGGTAGGTGCATCACGTGCGCCTTCTCGCGCTCCTGCTCCTGGTCGGCGCCGCCCCGCCCGCACGCCTGAATCGTTCAGCCTGGAGCTGATCAGCGCTGACATGCTTCCTGAACGCTCTGCATCATCCGCGAGCATTCCTGGTTGCCCGGTTTCCCCTTTGCAGCGCAGCGCTCCACGGACCACTGAGCGAAGGCCATGATCTCAGAACGAGGGGGTACGCCTTCGCAGAACGAAGCTGAGTGCTCCACCTTCTCGAGGCACGCCTTGAGGAAAATTTTGTGCTCGGCTTGATCGATGATGCTCGAGCGCGCCGTCAGTCGCCTCAACGCTTCATCCAGACACCCTTCATCGGTGCTGTTGAACGCGAACGCGGCGCCTTCTTTCTTCGCCCGCTCGCTGACGCCCTTGAGTCGATCCTTGTTTTCGCCGAACCACCAGTACACGCCGGCGCCGAACAGGCTGCAGGTCAAGAGCATCACGCCCAGAATGACCAACACGACCTTGAGCCACTTCGGCACGCGTGCTCCCTCTTCCCCCGGGTGAAAAAGGGTCAGAGGAGCGAGCTAAGGTACTTTCCTCTCATGACTGACGCACCCACTTTGAAGTGGAGAGCCATTGCCTGGGCCGGCGCGCTCACTGAGCCGAAAACGCGCCAGGCCCCCGCGGAAGCCCGTGCAGCGATGCGCAAGGCGACGGCGGGTCCCTCATTCGTGATGGGCACCCACGCGAGGCTTTCTTCCATCAAAGACGAAGAGCTCGCGGGCGTGAAAGTTCGCCGCTACGTGCCGCACGCCGCAAAGCCCGGTGCACTCATTTATTTTCACGGGGGCGGCTGGGTGTTGGGCGACATCGACTCGCACGACAGTCCAGCGCGAGGGCTCGCGATCGCCACGCAGCGCGAGGTGATTTCCGTCGACTACCGGCTGGCACCCGAACACCGGTACCCGGCCGCGGTGGACGACTCGCTGGCCGTCACCCGCGCCCTCGCCGCCGAGCATCGCGTGGTGGTGGTGGGCGACAGCGCCGGGGGAAACCTGGCCGCGGTCGTGGCCAACCGCTGCGCAGCCGATCGACTCGCCCTGGTCGCGCAGGTGCTGGTCTACCCGGTGACTGACTGCGCCGCCGAGACGAAATCGTATGAGCGTTACGCCTCGGGGCACCTGCTCTCGCGAGATTCCATGCGGTACTTTCGCGCTCAATACGTGCCTGATGAAGCGCGCCGGCACGAGCCAGATTGCTCGCCGCTCAGGGCCGTTTCACTTCAGGGCGCGGCGCCCGGTTATGTGTTGCTGGCCGGCTGCGACGTGTTGCGCGATGAAGGCCGGGCGTACGCGAAGCGGCTCAAAGACGAAGGCGTGGAGACTCACCTGGACGAAGTGCCCGGCGTGTTGCACGGCTTCTTGAGTCTGCAGGGCTTGAGCGAAGCGAGGGCTGCCACCACACGAGTCGCGCGGTGGCTCGAACCCCGCTGGTGACTACTTGCGCTGATGACGGGGTGCAGCCGGGCGGCTTGCAGGCAACGCCGCGAGCCGCTTCGTGATGAGCGCTTTGGGAAGCATGGAGGGCCGCAGCTCGAGCACGGCGGCGAAGTAGCGGGCCTGGGCCTCACTGCCGTAGCTCAGCTCAGCCGACTCACCCGATGAAGACTCGACCTGCACGGTCCACTGTTTCTGCTTGCGAATGACGGCGGTGGAAGTCCAGTTCATGAAGCGCCTCCTTTGGTGAAGAGGTCACATCATGCCTGTAGCAGTCGAGTGCGAAAGTTTTCGGCGCGCCTTCCCGACACCAGCTCTACTTCTGCGGCCGTGCAGGCGCAGTCGAAGCTGCAGCCCAGTCAGCGGGGTACGTCACGTAGAACACCTTCGTGCGCCACGGCGTGCCGAACAGAATCTTGGCGCCCTTGGGAATGTAGAAGACGTCACCCGCGCGGCCTTCGAGCATGCGGCCACCGATGGTTATCTGCAGCACGCCTTCGAGCACGAGATCGACCTCGTCGTAGTCGAGCGTCCACGGGAATGAATCGGCCCGGCCCCAGCTCATGATGCCCGCGGTCATCGGCGAGCCATCGCGGCCGCTGATCACATCGGCCAGGCCCACGTTGCGATCGGGCCCCGCGCCGGGAAAACGAGAGAGCTTCACCGTGTCGCC
>JAYTAT010000400.1:0-4268 GCA_043737315.1 Archangium sp. | reverse complement strand
CGCGTGGTGGTGACCGACAGCGTGCCGTTCAATGGCACTGCGCGTTTTCCGCTCGAGGTGGTCGGCGCTGCGCCCGCGCTGGCCGATGTGATTCGCCGCTTGGTCGCCCCGCCCGTGCAGGTGAGCTGAGGTGAAAAAACTTCCCCCTCTTGGCGAGGCTCATCCGTACTCTCGGGTCATGCGAATCAGAACCCTCGTCGTCGCTGCTTCCGTGCTCGCCCTGCCTGCGTTCGCGCAGGTGAACATCAACGTTCAGCTGCCCACCGTCACCTTCAACGCCCCGCCGCCGTTGGTGGTGGTCGAGCCCGGCGTGCAGGTCGTCGAGGACTCCGATGAAGAAGTCTACTTCGTCAGCGACACCTACTGGGTGCGCCGCGGGCCCCGTTGGTACCGCGCGAGGGATCACCGCGGTGGCTGGGTGGTGGTCGACGGCCCCGGTGTGCCGCCTGCGCTGGTGCACGTGCCTGAAGGCAAGTACCGCCACTACAAGCGCGGCAAGACGGTGATGATCGACACGCCCGGTCCTGGCAAGGTGAAGATCAAGAAGCAGAAGGGCAGGGGCAAAGACGACTGAAGCGGGCTCATTGAAGCGGGCGGGGCGCGGCGATTTCAAGGGTCGGCCGCTCAGTGGCCTTGTTGCCCGCCGCATCGAACAGCTCGAGCGTGAGCTTGTACGCACGCCCGTCATCGAAGCCGAAGTTTCCGCTGCACCCGTCGTGGCCGATGGTGAACGTGTCACCGTCGACCGCGACCGGGTACTGCTGGCGCGCCGAACCACCTCGCGCGCGCTGCATGCTCACCAGCAACCACGCAGAGCTGGTCTCTTCGATCAACGTGCGCAACCGCAACTTTCGCGTGAGCCCGCCCGCCTTGTCCTGCTCGTAGAACCCCTCTGACGACGAGGGCCGTTCCTTGAAACGCGGCGCCTTCTTGTCGGGCCCTGCGCCTGCGAGCCAACGCAGTGAACCGTCGCCGAGTTGATCGTTGAGCAGGTGCACGCCCGCCATCTCTGCCGGGAGCGCCAGCGAGTACTCCACGTTGGCCTCGAGCGGCTTGAGCGGACGCAGCCGAATCGCCACGCGCGCGACCTGCGAAACGAAGCCCTTCTCGGCCTTGACCTGAATGGCGTCTTTGCCTGGAGCGACGAGCGCGATGGCGTTGCTGGCGAGCAGCGCTTGCACCTTCGCCTGCGCTTCACCGGTGCCCTCAATGATGAACTGCACGTTGGTCGGCACGACCGCGCCCGGTGAAGGAAAGAGCAGGAGCCCATCCCTCACGCAGTTTTCAGCAGCCCACGCTCGCAACGCCATGAAACCCAGCAAAGCGAAGGAGCGTGCGCGCATTCAGTGCACCGGCGTGCCGGGATCCGTCACTTCGATGGGCCCGAACTTCTGCTCGAACTTGGCCACGTTGTCCTGCATCGCCAGCATCAAGCGCTTCATGTGCTTGGGGTTGGTGATGATGCGCGAGAGCACCTTCGCGCGGGGCTGCTGCGGCTGCACGTAGATGAAGTCCAGGGTGAACTCGGTCTCGGTGTGGTTGACGAGAGCCATGTTCACGTACTGGCCATTGGCGATGGCGTCATCGAGCTGAATCTGGAGCTGCACCTCGGGCGACTTCGGGTCGGACATGCGCTCCTGCCTATTCCCGTCGGTGGCGTTCGTCGAGCGATGTTGAGTTCCTCTCGTTCATCACAGCGGTAGGGTTCGGGGCAGATGTCGCAGCGACTCGACGAGGTGAAGACCGCGCCATTCACGCTGGGCCCCTCCGTGGGTGAGGCCGAGGTGGCAGTGCTGCTGCTCCATGGCTTCACCGGCAGCCCCTGGGAGCTGCGCCCGGTCGGTGAATCGCTCGCCGCCCGCGGGGTGCACGTGCTCTGCCCGCGCCTGCCCGGCCATGGCACCACGCCCGAGGCGATGTTGTTTGCCGGCATCACGCAGTGGCTCGACGCCGCCACCGAGGCGCTTGATTCTCTCGTCGGTGCAAAGCGGATCGTGCTCGTCGGCCTCTCGATGGGCGGGCTGCTCTCGATGGTGCTGGCGGCGCGAAATCCCCGCGTGCGGGGGCTGGTGTTGATCGCCCCCGCGCTCAAGTTGAAGGCGTTCGGCCCTCGCCTGCTGCGACGTCTTCGCGGCCTGCCCGGGCTCGACGTACGCGAGCAGTGGATCGTGAAGAAGGGCACCGACATCGAGTCGGCCGAGGTGCGGGCGGGCGCGCCGGTGCTGGCCCGCTACCCGCTGGCGCGGGCGATCGATCTCTTCGCCCTGGCGGATCTCGCGCACGAAGCCGAGACGCGCATCACCTGCCCCTCGCTCGTCATTGGCGCTGTGAATGATCACGTGGTCGACACCGACGCGGTGATGGCGCTGCAGCAGCGGTTGCCCTTCTCGCGGCGCGTTCTCTTGCAGCGGGGTTTTCACATCATTCCGCGCGACACCGATAGGGCCCTGGCGCTCACCGAGATCGCACATTTCATCGAGGCGTTTCAGTGACTCCCTTCGCAGGCCGGTACACCCTGCTGCAGAAGCTCGCCTCGGGCGGCATGGCCGAGGTGTTCCTCGCGCGCCAGGCTGGCATCGAGGGCTTCGAGAAGCTGGTGGTGATGAAGCGCATTTTGCCGCACCAGTCTGACAACCCCGACTTCGTGCGCATGTTCCTCGACGAGGCGCGCATCGCCGCCGACTTGAGTCACCCAAACGTGGTGAACATCTACGACGCGGGCCAGGCCGACGGCCTCTACTTCATCACCATGGAGTACCTGCGCGGCCGCGACATCTCGGCGGTGTTCCACGAGGTCGCCAAACGCAAAGAGCTGCTGCCCCTGCCCGTCACCCTGCACTGCCTCATCGATGCCGCCCGCGGCCTGCACGCAGCCCATACCGCGACCGACCTCACCGGCCGTGCCCTGCACATCGTGCATCGCGACATCTCGCCGCCGAACCTGTTCGTCACCTGGGACGGCATCACCAAGGTGCTCGACTTCGGCATCGCGCACGCGGCGACGCGCAGCACCAAGACCGAAGCCGGCGTGGTGAAAGGCAAGCTCGCCTATCTCTCGCCCGAGCAGCTGGAGGCGCAAGAGCTCGACGGCCGATCCGATCAATTCGCGCTGGGCATCGTGGCCTGGGAGCTGCTCACCGGGCATCGGCTCTTCCTCAAGCCTTCTGACGCCGAAGCGCTGCGCGCGATCCTCGAGCACCGCATTCCGCCCCCCAGCTCGCTGGTGCCGGAGCTGCCCAGGGGCGTGGAAGACGTGGTGATGCGCATGCTCGAGGCCGAACCTTCGGCGCGTTTCCCCGACTGCGCCGCCGCGGCCGATGCCTTCGAAGCGCACCTCGACGAGACGCGCAGCGCGCACTCCGCGCACCGGGTGGCAGGCGCACTCAAGGCGCTCTTTCCTGATCCCACTCTGGTCGCTCAGGGCGGGCCGGCGCTCATGCCCACCCGGGAAACCATCGCCGTCAAACGCGCGGAGCCCACTACGAGGCCAGGCCGCAAACGCGCGCCGCTCCCGCAGGAAGATCAATTTCTGGCCGCGGTCTCCGAGTATCTCAATGAACGCCCCGGCCGCACCAACCTGCTGCCTCCGAACGGCCCTTTCGTCGGGCGCGAAGCCGAGCTGGCGGCGCTGACCACTGCGTTCGATGAAGGCGCGCGGCTCGTCACGGTGGTGGGCTTTGGTGGCGTGGGCAAGACGCGGCTCGCCCGTGAAGCGGCGTGGCGGCAACGTGAACGCTGGGCGAAGAACGGCGGCACCTGGTTCGTCGACCTGGCCCAGGCGCGCAGCGCGGAAGACGTGTGCAAGGCCGTCGCGCGCGCGCTGACCGTCGACCTTCCGTTGGATGGAAGCAACGACTCCGTCACGCAGACCGGGCGCACGTTGCGCAGCCTGGGTCCTTCACTGGTGGTGTTGGACAACTTCGAGCAGGTGGTGGTGCACGCCGAGCGCACGCTGGGCCCGTGGATGGACTTCGCGCCCGAGACGCACTTCCTGGTCACCAGCCGCGAGTCGCTGCGCCTGGCCGGCGAATCGGTGCATCCACTCGAGGCGCTGCCCACCACGGGCGGCGCCGCGTCGGATGCCGTGCAGCTCTTCATCGCGCGGGCGCACCTGGTGGGCGCACGGCCGGCCGAAAACGACCTGCCCATTCTCGTGCAGATCTGCGAGCGCCTCGAAGGCCACGCGCTGGCGATCGAGTTGGCGGCAGCTCAGCTTCAACACGACAGCCCGCGGGCGCTGCTCGATCGACTGTCGGCACGTTTCGAGG
>JAYTAT010000399.1:0-4275 GCA_043737315.1 Archangium sp. | reverse complement strand
TCCCGTGCCGCCCAGGCGGTACCTCGTCTTCTTCGACGGCCAGTCGATGGGCGCCGACGGAGATCCACTCGACAACGACTTCGTGCCCAACACGGTGGGGCGGAACTACGACCTCAAGTCGGCCATCGCGCCGCTGGGTGCGCTCAAAAGTGAAGTCTCGGTGATCTCGGGGCTCAAGATTCCCTGGGCGGCCGAGAACGGCGGCGCGATTCCTGCGGGCGGGCGGCGCGACGGCTTTCACGTCTCGACGCTCTCGCCTTTGCTGGCCGGCATGCGTTCACCATCGGGCACGACTTCGGGCGGGCCCACGTCTGATCAGCTCGTGGCCAGCGCGATCGCAGGGAGCACCGCGTTCCCGTCGCTCACGTATCGGGTGCAGGCCGATTGGTACCTCTCGGTTTCGGCTGCGTACGGCCGCGACATGATCTCGTACAAGACCGATTCGAGTGGGCGCGTGGTGGCGGTGCCGCCGCAGACGAGCCCGCGGCAGGCGTGGCAGGCGCTGTTCTCGAATTTCACGCCTCCGGGCCTCGATGATGCGGCGCGACGCAAGCTCGACCTCGAGCTGCGCAGCCGGCGCAGCGTGCTCGACCTGGTGCGGGGCGACACCGAGCGGTTGGTGCCGAAGCTGGGCACGATGGACAGGCAACGGCTGCAGCGGCACCTCGATGAGTTGCGTGATCTCGAGCGGCGGGTGGCCACCATCGCGCCCCCGCAGACTTCCGCGTGCATGCGCCCGAATGATCCCGGCGCGGATCCCGCCGTGGGCACGCCGCAAGGCAACAACGGCACTGACAACACCTACGCGCAGAACCTCGGGTACTCGAATGAAGAGGCGCGCGCGAACCTGTTCGTCGATCTGATTCACCTGGCGATGGTGTGCGATCTCACCCGCGTCGCGTCGTTGCAGATGACGATGTTCCAGTCACACCTCAACATGTACGCGCTCACCGGGCAGGCGACGGATTGCCACGAGCTGGGTCATGGCGGCGTTCCGGGCGGCACCCTCGCGCTGTCCAAAGGCATTGCGTGGCACGTGAAGCACTTCACGCGGCTGGTGCAGAAGTTCAAGGACACGCCCGAAGGCAACGGCAACATGCTCGACAACAGCGCGATGCTGTACCTGCTCGAAGGCGGGCACGGGTGGGATCCCGAAGGTGTTCGCGACGACAGCTCGCACTCGACGGAGAACATGGCGTGCATGCTGGCGGGCCGCGCGGGCGGGCTGTCGCCGGGGCAGCACGTGGTCGCGGCGGGCAAACATCCGGCGAACGTGATCGTGACGGCCATGAAGGCGGTCGGCATGACCACGGATCAGCTGGGTGAGGTCAGCGGCGATATTCCCCAGCTTCGGATGGCGTGACGCTTCACTTCAGCTGAACGCTGGGCGCCTTTTGCGCGCCATCGACCACGACATCCGTTCCGCTGATCCAGCTCGCGCGGGGTGAGAGCAAGAACGTCACCACGTCGGCCACCTCGTCGAGCGTGCCCATACGACCCCAGGGAAACTCGCGGGCGACGAAGTCGGCGATGCGCTCGGGCATTTCCTTCACGCGCTTCGCCCAGGATCCACCCTCGAAGAGGATGCTTCCCGGGCTCACGGTATTGACGCGAATCTTCAAGCTGGCGAGCTCGCGGCCCAGTGACGCAGCCAGCGCGATCTCGGCCGCCTTCGACGCGCCGTACTGCGGTCGGGGCCCCACCCGCGAGCCCGAAATCGACGCGATGATCACCGCGCTCCCGCCGCCACTTGCTTGAAGATGCGGGGCGCCCGCGCGGATGAGCCGAGCGGCGTGCACGAGGTTGACCTCGAGGGTCTTCACCCAGTCTTCAGCGCTCGTCTCCATGAAGTTGCCGCCGAAAGTTCCTCCGACATTGGCGACGAGGCCATCGACGCGGCCGAGCGCTTTCGCAGAGGACTCCACGAACTGCTCGACGCCACCAGGTGAGAGCACGTCGACCTGCTCGCCGTGCACCTTGACCCCGAGGGCGGTGAGCGCCGCGACCGCGGCTTCGAGCGTCTCTTGCGTGCGGCCGCAGATGCCGACGTTGGCCCCTTCTTCTGCAGCGCGACGGGCGATGGCGTGGCCGATGCCGCGGGTACCGCCCGTGACCAGGATGACTTTGTCTTTGAGCTTCAGATCCATGGAGCGGTCACTGTCAACGCAGAGCAAAGAGAGAGCCGCAACTCACTGCCGACGTCGCGAGCACGCACTCATCGTTCCGCTCGTCGCAGTTCGCGAGGGTGCACGTGGCTGGCGACCGTGGGCAGCCGACGAGGCCCGCGGTGACGATCGACGCGGCTGCATTGATTGAAACCGTGAGCATGCCCCCTGATAGTCCAAGGGGGTCGTGAGTCTCGCCAATTCGCCTCTTTGTCATTCGGAGCGACGAGACGGTCTCAGAAACAATCGTTGGCTGCCGGCGAAGGCGTGAGGCACCGCGTTGCCCTGACCCACCGGATCAAGAGGTTTCCGGCTGGGTCCACGACGATGTTGGCGGTATTGGTGGTGTCGATGGCGAAGAGGCCACCGTTGCCGTCGTCCGAGACCAGCAGGCACCCGTTGGGCAGCAAATAAACGTCTCACAGGTGACGCCGCTGCGCGCAGCCATCAGCTGATTGTTGTTTCCGTGGTCCACGAAGTACCCGACTGAATCGAAGATCTCGCACCGCGAGCCCGGACTCACCTTCAACGGGCCCCCTCAGGGATTGAGCGTCAGCACGACCGGCAGATGGTGGAACGTCGGCGCCGAGACGGGGCCGAAGTTCACGGTGCGCCGCACCTGCACTCCGGAACCTCTTCGTTTTGAAGAGTCGATCCGGTCAAACTGATTGAGCACCTGGCCCAAGTGCACGCAGTCAGGCTATTTCACAAGGGGCGCGAGACTTGCTAAGAAGGCTCCATTCCCCTGAGGAGCCACCTTGAAAAAGCCCAACTTGAAATTGTTCGTGCTCGGCGCATCGATTTTTGTCCCCTTCTTTCTCGCAGGCTGCGCGCCCGAGTGCGTGGACGTCTTCGACTGTGCTCCTCAGGCGCGGGACGCAGGGAAGGCGTTTACCTGCGCCAACGGCGCCTGCACGGCGGGCAGTCCGTTTCCTGATGCCGGTTCCGGAAGCAGCGGCGGTGGCGCGGGCACGACGGGCGGCGGTGGTGGTGCGACCGGCGGTAGTGGTGGTGGTGGTGCAACCGGCGGTAGTGGTGGTGGTGCGACCGGGGGTAGTGGTGGTGGTGCGACCGGCGGTAGCGGTGGTGGTGGTGCGACCGGCGGCGGTGGTGGTGCAACCGGCGGCGGCGGTGGTGGTGCAACCGGCGGTGGCGGTGGTGTTGCAAACGGCCCCTCGGTCATCTCCAACACGCCTCTGAACTCCGCGACCCGGGTCTCGGTCGGCGAGGTCCCCAGCGCGACCTTCAGTGAGGCGATGAACCCGTCGACGATCACCACGAGCAGCTTCACGCTGACCAGCGGTGCCTCGGTCGTGGTGCCCGGCACGGTGAGCTACGCCAATTCACGGGCGCGGTACCAGCCGACCTCGTTGCTGCAGGCCAGCACGATCTTCACCGCGACCGTCACCACGAGCGCTTTGAGCGCGGCAGGGGTGCCCCTCGCGTCGAACCACACGTGGACGTTCACCACCGGTTATCCCCGCGCGCTGCCGGTCAATCTCGGCTCGTCGATCAACTACGTGATCCTTGCCCAGACCGGCATCTCGTCGGTGCCCGCGTCGACCGTCACCGGAAGCATCGCCGTCAGCCCCGCAACCTCGACCGCCATCACGGGGTTTGCGCTGGCGACGCCTCCGACGACCTCGACGACCTCGCCGCAGGTGACGGGTCTCGTGTTCGCGCCCGACTTCATGCCGCCGACGCCGAGCAACCTGACCACCGCGGTCGCTGACATGTTGACCGGCTTCACCGACGCTGCAGGCCGCGCGGCTGACGCCACGGGGCTGGGTGGCGGCAACATCGGCGGCATGACGCTGGCCTCGGGCGTCTATCGGTGGGGCACGGGCCTCCTCATTCCCACCGACATCACGCTCACGGGCAGCCCGACCGACGTCTGGATCTTTCAGATCGCGCAGAACCTCACCGTGTCCAACGGCGTGAACATCAACCTCGCGGGTGGAGCGCTGCCCAAGAACATCTTCTGGCAGGTCTCGGGGGCGGCCAACCTCGGGACGACGGTTCACTTCGAGGGCGTCGTGCTGTCTCAGACGGCGATCACCATGAACACGGGCTCGTCGATCAACGGTCGGTTGTTGGCCCAGTCGGCCGT